>JAQVOO010000002.1 GCA_028702575.1 Sphaerochaetaceae bacterium | reverse complement strand
GTAAGCGGATCTTCTCCGTAGATTGTTTTTTGTGAATAATCACCCATACGCAGACGAACACAGCGTCCATCTATAATATCCATTGCAGGAATAATAACCATAAAACCCCCTAAAATTGTAGAAAATTGGTAAGAAGTTGAGCGCCGCTGGGTCCGCTCTTTTCAGGATGAAATTGGACACCCCAAAAATTGCCTAAATTCAAAGCTGCACTGAACTGAGTTCTACCATGGGTACAACAAGCCTCTGTTTGCTTGGAAAGAGGAACATAATAGGAGTGGACAAAATAGAACCAACTTGGATCAGGTATCTTGTTAAATAAAGAATTATCATAAACAGTAACACTATTCCAGCCCATGTGCGGTATTTTAGCTTTCAAAGAGGGCTGAAAACGGATCACTGGAGTAGGATAGATTCCCAAACACTCTGTATGAGACTCTTCACTAAGACTACACATAAGCTGCATGCCCAGACAAATACCTAAAAAAGGTTGCTTTAAAGAGACTAACACTTCATCGAGATGTTTCTGGTGTAAATAACGCATAGCGGAAGAAGCTTCACCAACACCTGGAAAAATTACATGTGAAGCTTTTTTAAGGAGTTGTGGATCATCTGTGACTTCAGCATCAACACCTAGACGGGCTAACGCACACAAGACAGAACGAATATTCCCCGCATTGTATTTCACCACAGCTACCGAGGCCATTATAAGACTCCCTTCGTTGACGGCAAATCAGTATTATCGGGATACCTAAAAACCGCTGTCCGCAAGGCCCGCCCAAAAGCTTTAAATAGTGCTTCAGCCTGATGATGAGCATTACCGGCATTAACCTCCATGTGAAGAGTACTTTTCGACTCATCACTGAATGATTTAAAAAAGTGCTCCAGCAATTCAGTAGGAAAAGTTCCTATCAGAGGTCGGGTAAAAGCAGTTTTCCAGACAAACCAAGGTCGACCAGAAAAATCAAGAGCAACTTGAGCAAGGCATTCATCCATAGGAACAATTTCAAATCCATAGCGGCTAATGCCTCGTTTATCTCCTAAAGCTTGTGCTACAGCCTGTCCGAGAACAATGGCCACGTCTTCCACAGAATGGTGTTCATCCACCTCTAGATCTCCATGGCAACGGAGCGTCATATCGATACGCCCATGGCGGGCGACTTGGTGGAGCATATGATCAAAAAATGGAAGGCCAGTTTCAATGTCGGCTTGACCTGTGCCATCAAGCTGCAAATCTAATCGAATAGCGGTTTCCTTGGTCTGACGAACAATCCTTGCCCTTCGAGGTGGAAGCACTTTTTCACCAAGTAGCATCGATTCAAGATGCTTCCAATCACTGAAGACTTGCCCTTTAAATCCCCACTTTTTAGCCAAATGTTCTGGATTAGAAGCAATTACCAATGAATGATTATTGTCATACAAAGCGATATCAAAATCTGGGAGTTCTTTATTAGTAAGAACCTGTTCTACTGCAATGCCCTGACTCGAGAGGGTATTGAAGACTCGCTGTAAAACCTCTTGATCATGTTCTTCCTGTAAGAAAACGACCAAGCGGTAACGCCCCGATAACATAATAGTATACAAACTACTAAAAACTTCTGAAGTCCACACCAGATCAGCGAACGAACGCAAAGAAGTGGTAGCGATAACGGGCCCTTCAAGGGCAAGAAAGATGGTCGCTAGACGCCTCGTCATAATCACACCTCCATCTGCTTTAATACTTTCAATAATATATCGTTTTCTCTTCTACTACCGATTGTGATACGGACACATCCAAAACAACCCCGTAAAGTTGAACGATTGCGGATAATAATGCCCCTTTCACGTAAATAAAGGCATACATTATCGGGATCAAGAACCCGGACTAACAAAAAATTAGCATCACTAGGAAAAACCTGCTCAACAAAAGGTAAAGATCGCAATTGTTGTGCAACTCGTGCCCGTTCCGCTTTTATCGTTTCAATATTCTGTGCTACTTCATCAGCATGGTTGAGCACCTCTTCTGCTAATTCTTGAGCGACGCCACTCAAGTTATAGGGATATTTAACCTTATGCATCGTCTCTACTATTTCTAAAGGGGCAATAGCAATCCCAACACGGACATTAGCAAGTCCCCAACTCTTGGAAAACGTGCGCAGAACAACTAGGCGGGGACAACTCTCCATCAATGAAACAGCTGAGGGTTTATCGGAGAATTCATAATAAGCTTCATCAACGATGGTTATACCCGAAAAACGTTGGGCTATCATGGCAATATCTTTTAACGGATAACTATTGCCAGATGGATTATTAGGAGAACAGATAAATAACATCTTATGCATCCCCGTTTGGGGTGTTCCATTATTCACCAAATGGCAGATGGCTTCCATTCTTGGTAGATCTAATGCAAAATTCTCCTTTAAACGACAACTAGAAACTCCTGTGTCGTTAATAGCGGCAAATACAGAATAGGCCCCATAGGTTGGTTCAATTATTAAAACCTTGTCCTTGTGGGGAACACAGAAAATCCTAAACATTAGATCAATCATCTCATCACTGCCGTTACCAATTACTAAATTAGCTTCGGGTAACCCCATAACCTTGGCAATCTTCTGTTTTAATGACTTTTGAGCTGGATCAGGGTAACGATTTAATCCAGAATCCCTCACAAAATCACGCCAATTTTCATTAGCATCGAGAAAAACTTCCGCATCACCAGTAAACTCATTACGAGCAGATGAATAAGGTTTTAATGATACAATATTGGGACGCATCAATTGCGTAATACTAAAGGCACTCATCACTCCTCCTCAAGGATTTCAAACGGACACTTACCGCCTCCGAGTGGGCCTCTAGCGATTCACCAGAAGCTAAAACTTCTACTATTGGCCCAATTGCTTTTAACCCCTGGCATGTAATACGTTGAAAGGTAATTTTCTTATAAAAACTATCCAAAGAAACACCACTATAAGAGCGCGCCCAACCTGCAGTTGGCAACGTGTGATTAGTTCCTGAAGCATAATCACCCACCGATTCGCACGACCATTGTCCTAGAAAAACAGAACCAGCATGTTGTATCTTGGTTGCCAGCTCAACTAAATTAGCCGTGTTAATAATAAGATGTTCAGGCGCATAACTATTTATGACAGCAGCGGTCAACTCTTTTTGCGTTATAATAACGGCCTTACTGTGCTCTAAAGATGCCCTAATTATTTCATGCCGCGATAAGTGGGTTATTTGCATCGCAATATGGGATTCAACCGCATCGACAATGGCATGACCTGTTGCTTCGTCGCTAGCCTCAACTACCAACACAACTTGACTGTCAGGACCATGTTCAGCCTGACTAAGCAAGTCTGCCGCGGCAAAGGCAGCATTGCTAGTAGCATCAATAACGACCATAACTTCGGAAGGACCAGCTGGGAGATCAATTGCACATTGATGGGTAGCTACCTGTTGTTTAGCTTCAGTAACAAATCGATTACCTGGGCCAAAAATCTTATCAACAGCTGGTATCGACTCTGTACCATAGGCAAGTGCTGCAATAGCTTGAGCACCTCCTACGGTAATAACTTTAGTCACACCACTTATAGAAGCTGCGTATAAAATAGCAGGATCAACGCTTCCATCGTGGCGTGGTGGTGTCGTTAAAATTATCTCTTTACATCCAGCAATTTGAGCCGGAACAGCTAGCATAAGCACGGTAGAAAACAAAGGAGCACTCCCTCCAGGAACATAGATCCCCACCTTCTCAATGGGAATACTCTTACGCCAACAATAGACCCCAGGTTGAGTCTCGACCTGCTCATCCCGCGGCTTTTGAGACCAGTGGAACTTATAAATATTTTGTTTCGCATGATCAATCGCAGCACGGAGCGTTGCTGCAAGCCCCTTTTGTGCCTCGGCAATTACTTCAGAGGACACGATAAGGGAAGCAAGAGAAACATGGTCGAATTTTTGTGTATATGCAAGCAATGCAGCATCGCCTTCACTTATCACGCGTGCAATAATAGCACTAACAGCAGTCTCTACTGACTTACTATCACTTGAAGGTCGCGCCAAAAGAGAGGAGATGGCATTGAGCTCTGGATTTATAATTCGCTTGATTCGCCCCATAAGTGTATCCTTCTAATCAGCCATCTTTTCAATGGCAGTCACAAGTATCCCTTGAGCTCCGAGAGTTTTGAGCTGTTCTAAAACATCCCAAAATTGTGCTTCACGCACTACAGTCTGCACAGCAACCCAAGTCGCATCCAACAAAGGAGTAACCGTCGGGCTTGTTATACCACCTATAATTGCAGCAACTTTATCCAAGTGTTTTTTGGGCACATTAAACATAATGTATTTAAAATCATCTGCCCGTAACACAGCATCTATCCGTAATAAGAGGCGTTCAAGGATAAGCCTTTTCTCTTGTGAAAGTCCTTGATGCCCAATCATCACTGCTGTGGAATGATAAATAGCTTCAACCTCGCGTAACCCATTACTAGCCAAAGTGGCTCCAGTACTAACCAAATCACAAATAGCATCGGCAACACCAATCGAAGGGGTAATCTCAACCGACCCCGATATCTCATAAATCCGTGCTTCGATTTGGGCTTCTGCTAATTTTTTGCGCAATATGTTGGGATAACTGGTGGCAATCCGCTTACCAGCGAGCGATGCCAATCCGGTATAGACAAAATCTATCGGAACGGCAACAGAAAGGCGGCATTTCGAAAATCCCAAATCACGAATAATCTCTAAGGGAAGATCCTGTTCATCATATTCATTGCGCCCAACAATGCCGATATCGGCAACCCCATCATTAACGTACCGGGGAATATCATCATCTCGCAGATAAAGGAATTCCAATGGAAAATTTTCAGCTTCTTCTTTAAGTAATCTTGAATCAGACCCGAACCTGATCCCACAATCACGTATAATTTGTAATGAGCGTTCACTCAATCGACCACTTTTTTGGACCGCAATCCTTAACCGAGTTGTCATAGCCCCCCCCTTTAGACAGAAAAGACCCCGCGAAATGCGGAGTCGATACTACTCAATCAACGCACACGCATTCCATCAAAGAGTCAAAATGTGGTGATGATGATGGTGTGCAAATAAACTATTCATGCTCATGACACTAACGAACGTCACGCCTTGTGTCAATAGCATCATTAAGTCTCATCTATGTGCACCTCAGTAGCCTCCACCGTGATACCCCCACTTTTTTTCTTGCTAGCTAATGCGAGCAAGCCAAATGTTAACCCTACTACAATTACCGTAACTCCTAACACAGTTACTAAAATATCGGCGATACTACTAGGTGCTAAAAAGAGAACAATCGCTAACACTAAAGAAACTAGACCTTCCACTACTAAGTAAACAGGAGAAAAGCCTGCGGAACGAACGGCCACGGCATCGAGTAACATAACAACCGCAGAAATTGCCATTTGAGCAGCAAGTATATAGATAATAACTTTCCAAGCCACCTCAGCCATAGCCAGTGGTAATATCACCGCAAGTACTCCAATAATAATCCCTAAGATACCTTTAACCAGGGTGGACCCTCGATTAAAACGACCAAAAGAGTACTTGTTCATCGTTGCTAAAGAACTTATCCCTGTAATTATTGCCACAACACCGAGGGTAATGACAAACACCTGTTTAAACATATCCGGTCGTATTAAGATAAAAATACCAAGTACTATCAACACTATCCCAATCAAAAATTGTAAAATCCATTGTTTTTTCAGCTTCATCCAGGCCTCCCAAGATACATACTAATATTGCCTATGATCCAGAGTATCTATATAGTTGTAGTATCACCTTTTTAAACTACGATGTAAAGGAATTCTATGTACGATCATTTATTCTTTGATGCAGATGGGACACTTTTTGATTTTGTTGCCGCGGAAAGATGGGCTCTTTCTCAAGTTTTCACTCTTTTAAACGTTAAACCGAGTACAAGGGCATTAAACACTTACAGTCAAATTAACAACGAGGCTTGGTTGGAATTCGAACAAGGTCTTATTACATTAGAAACATTAAAAATTGAACGTTTTCGGCGATTTCAGACCATCTATGGTATTGCTATAGATCCAGAACTCACCGCTAAACATTATGCTGAAACACTTGCCAAATCATTCCAACTCTATAATGATGCCATCCCCGTCTTGGAAGAACTCTCTAAACAACATTATCCCATTTCTTTAATTACTAATGGTATTTCAGAAATTCAACGTGGCCGTTTAGTGGCCACAGGAACCCTCAACTACTTCAAAGCAATCGTAATTAGTGAAGAAATTGGAGTTCAAAAGCCCAATCCAGCCTATTTTCATAAGGCCGTAGCACTAGCACGTGCATCGGGCGCCACAGCGGATAACCCCCTAGTGATTGGTGATAGCCTCACCAGTGATATCCGGGGAGGAATAAATGCTGGCCTCGACACTTGCTGGGTAAATCGCTTTGGCATGGAAAGAGATGAATCAACGATACCAACATATGAGATAACAAGCCTTAAGGAGCTGCTTCCTATTCTAGAACACTAGTCTACGATTTCCACTAATTCAACATCAAAAATAAGCAAAGTATTGGGTTCTATCCGTGTTGAGCCCGTAGCTCCATAGCCGAGATCAGGGTGCACGTAAAATCTAAACTTAGAACCTTCGCTCATTAACAAGAGACCTTCACGAAACCCCGGAATCAACGAAGGGAGATTGAACGTACTCGGAATTCCCCGGATCGAAGCATCACCTTCACGACCATCAAGATAGGTTAAACGATAATTAACACGGACAGTATCAGACTCCTTAGGACTTTCCCCCTCTGGAATATTCAATATCTCATATTGCAAACCGCTCGGGGTCGTAATTACCCCTTCCCGCTGCCCATTTACAGCTAAAAAACTCTCTGCATCTTCAAGATTCTTACGCGCTAATTCTTCTAATCTTTTTGCAGCTTCTGTAATTAGTTTATCCTGATATTCATAGAGAACTGTATTCATAGAAGATTTATCGATCAGAGGAGAAGCACCTAACCCCGAGTCAAACGCTCCCCGTGCAAAATAATTTGGATTTATCCCTTGGACATCACGCATCGCTGTTTCCATGAGCAAATAGCCATACGTGTAACTGAATCGTTCTTCTAACGTTAACGGTGGTGCTAGAGCTTCAATTCCTGCCGGCTCAGGCGCTACTTCGGACACATTGTCACTTTCGGGCACTTCAGCCACGGTGGTAGAATTCGATATTTTCACGGTCTCATTCTGAGGAACTTCCGTTGATACAGGTTCTTTTACACAACTAAAAATCACCACAAGCAAGCCACAGATAATGAGAAAAAATATTTTGGGAACATTTTGTCGTCGCCACACAACCATGCTTCACATCCTTATCCCCACCCCAATATTTTATGGTATACGCTAAATGAGCAACCGTCCACTAAAATTTAGGTAAATACCGAGTTTCCCTTGCTATCGATACCTACAATAACCGGAAACCCTCGGACTTCTAACCGCATTAATGCTTCAGGTCCTAAATCTTCAAAACCAATAACTTCTTTTGCAATAACCTTCGTTGCATACAGCGCTCCACAACCACCAAAAGCTATCAAATAGAGCCCTTTATTGGTACGAACAGCTTCTAGAACAGCCTCACTGCGCGGTCCTTTGCCAATTGAAGCGGCTAAGCCAGCGTCCATTAAGGTCGGAGTAAAAGGATCCATTCGAGCTGCTGTTGTTGGCCCACTTGAACCGATTATCATCGACTTAGGGGTAGCTGCGGGACCCATGTAATAGATTGTTTCATTTTCTAAAGAAACAGGTAAAGGGGAACCTTCCTTTAGTAGTTTAGATATCCTTAAATGCACTTGATCACGTCCTACAAGTATAGGTCCATTCAACAAGATACGATCATAGGCATTAAGACTAGCAATAGTTTCACGTGTTAGTGGTAGATTAATTTCGCGCATAGGGACCCTCCCAAACAAATGTTGCTTTTCGATCCGCCCAACAACTAATTGAGACAGCTACCGGTAAACCTGCGATATGGGTAGGTTCATACTCAACAGCAACACCAAGAGCTGTTAAGGGACCACCAAAACCGCCTGGTCCTATCTCTAAAGTTTGCAACTTATCAAAAATTTGTTGCTCCAGTTGGGCATAACGAGGATCAGGATGAGCATCACCTACTTTTCTTGTGAGAGCGCGCTTAGAGAGCAAGCCAGCTCGTTCAGCTGTTCCCCCTAGCCCCACCCCAACAACGATGGGAGGACAAGGCTTCCCCCCCGCCTTCTGTACTATCTCAGCTACAGCAGTAACAACACCCTCTGGCCCTGCAGTAGGATTAAGCATAGCTAATGCTGAACAATTTTCACTGCCAAAACCCTTGAGTAACATACTAAAGGTTAAACCTGGCTTTTCTGTAGGGAACCAATGAATAATCGGTGGGAGATTTGTCCCAGTATTAACCCGGTCAAAAACTGGCTCCACCACCACTGAATTTCTAAATGACCCATCTTTTACTGCATCGGCAATTCCCGCATGCAAAGCCTCTTCTATAGCAAACATCGACAGGGGAACATCTGGGCCGATCTCGATAAAAGCTACGACCATCCCTGTATCCTGACACATTGGCAAACGATGAGATTCTGCTAAACGTAAGTTTTCTTGAATCATATCTAAGACTTCAAGTGAAGCTTTATATGGTTTATAGTTGGCATCTTCTGGAGCTAAAGCCTCCACTGCTTGTAGAGTTTCGCGACGCATCCAATCTAGTTTCTCCATCAAACTTGGTTCTAAATGGACTGATGCATCAATTAAAGCATCACGTATACGGGCTATTAGATCTACCTGTCTAACATTTTTCATGACTTACCTCTTTTTTGTTCACATTTTTGCACTAGAGTGACAATACTTATCCCTAAGAATACCCCAATTGCGCCGCCAATACAATCGGCAATAAGATCCCCTAGTTCACACCCACGTGAAAATAGAGGTTGAACCAACTCTATAGTTGCCCCAATCAGACAAATCAGGACCATTATAACTACAATTTGAAGCCGATTACGCCGTAACATATACTTAACAGAGGTTTGCCCATCGCTATGGGCTACTCCACAAATCATACAAAAACCCATAACCATATAGGCAAGCATGTGGGCTCCCTTATCGCCAAAAGGGATATATGTGACTATTTCAGAGACCTCTGATGCTGGTGATAATGATAATATGGTAACAATGACAATAACGACCGGGGTCGCTCCCATGCCCACCCATCTTACAAGGGTGGAAAAACTGTATTTCATAGGGCATCTCCTTGCGTCACTTGCAACCTTTGCATCTCTTTACTAAGGGCGATGATAAAAGAATTTTTATCGCCAAAATCTCGAGGCGCTGCCAGACGATGAGCTGGTGTTTCACTTAAAAATCGCTGGATAACGATGTCGGAGGGGATATGGCGTAAAAGCAATATCGTATTGTGAATGTGGTCACTGAACGAAGCTACACGCACCTTCCCTTGCCGGTATAAATCATATAAACGAGTTCCCGCAACAACCTGTAAATTATGGATCTTAATTGCTTCAGGATGGCTCTCACAAATGGTATGGGCAGTAGTAAGAATTTCAGCATCGGCCTCTTGGGGAAACCCCAAAATCACATGGGCACTCACCTTCACTCCTGCCATTTTTAGGCGGTGACAGGCCGCTAGATAATCTCTTACCAGATGCCCTCGCCCAATCCACGCTAACGTGGCATCATTACCGCTTTGCAACCCTAATTCAACCCAGACGGCATCTACTTTAGATTGGTAGGTAGATAGCAACTCAACCACCGCTTCATCAATGCAATCGGGCCGTGTACTGATAATAAGCTCTTTATAGATGCCGGTCGATAAAGCATGATCATATAACGCCCGTAAAGTATCTGGTGCGTCATACGTGCTGGTAAATGCCTGAAAATAGATGCTCTTTGCTGAATGAGGGTATCGTTCGTCAATAAAACGTTTCCCTCTTTCTATTTGATGGGTAACTGAAGCGAGACGTTGTTCAAGATTTTTCTGAGCTGGCGATAAAAGCTGTGCATCTATATCGGCAATGAATTTACTTTTTCGAGTATAACCGCTCTCATTTTCTCGTTGGTAAATAGCTGAAGAGCCTTTAGCATCACAATAGATGCATCCTCCAGTGCGCTGTGCACTGCGATTGGGACAAGAAAATCCCCCATCAAGACCGATCCGATAGACCCGTTCTCCATAGCGATCTTCCAAATATGATTTATAATCACGCCATGGATATTGCATTAACGGACCTCTAAAAATAAGGACGTTCTCAAACTTGAGTCGAGCGCTGTTCCAACCAAAAAATCAACGGTCCCTAGTGAAAATCCAATAGCGAAAGAGATGCTAGCTTCGACTCCTTGTAACGAAGAGAAAGGGGCTCCGTGATTGGCCATATAGGGGGCAGATTCAAGCACCTCAGTCATGAGCTCTCCGCGACTACCCACTGCAACCATTGTTTGCAAAATAAGAGGAATAGCACGATCACTAATCCAAAAGAGATGTTTTAGACGAGCTAAGAGCAAGTCATCGACTAACGTTTTAGTCAGATAGGAAGGCATACCACAGGCCCCTCCATAATCCAATAAAGAGGATTGGCGAGGAATAGAAACATGGGCACTCCCGGCTCTCAAATCGTACCAGAGCGCATGTCGACTCCCCAGTTCAAAGACCTGCTGAAATTGGACTTCTACACGGTACCCAAACGGCACAAAGCCCTCTCCATGTGCTGAAATATCAAGGCGCAACCCCTTTTTAGGAAAAAAACTGGGTTGGAGGGTGACATACGAACTATCAAAACGGACCGAGGGAATAAAAGTATCTAACGTTGGTGCCACCCCAAACCAAATGTAATCAAAATAATTGGCAGTTTGAATCAAAACATTGGGTTGGGGATGATACCGTAGCAATAAGCCGATATTAACTAACCGGTCACGTATGTCGGGAGCAAAACTACCATGTCGTAGATTTAACGGATGAATACCGCCGGTAGTATAGCCAACATCGGCACCCACTTCCCAATCGGCGGCAAACTCATGAAATAATTGGGTAGAGAAGCTAAGAGCATCATCATTAGCTATCGCAAGAGACCAACTCGTCGGCGAGGCGAAAATCTTGTCTTGATTGTAACGCAGAGCAAAATCGGGCCTAAATTCAAAAGTAGTTTTTCCTTCAGGGGTCAATTGAATAGCAGTTGCCCCATATGCACCAGCTGCAATTGAAGCTCGTTTAGGTGCAAATTGTCGGGTTTGAATTTCTAAAGTTCCTAAGACCATATCAGATTTGCCAAAACGAACATTAGTATAATCGTACGTTACTGTAGCATATTCACCAGTATTACGTAGTTCATCCAATTGTTGATGAAGCCATGTTTTTCTTGTCTTATCGAGTGGTAATCCAATATATTTCTTAAATGGAGTAAGCTTAAAAAAATCATCACCATAATCGGAGCCGACTTGTAGTGAACGATGAGCAATAGTGTCAATAAAGACATCAGGCAAATTAAAATATTGTCCAAATCTGTCTGGATCACGCACTTTTAGAGGCCGTTGGAGAGCTATTTTTTCAGCTAACTCTGAAAAATCCTTATCGTGAGCTCTCACAGATTCCTCACCTACTTCTAAGATCGCATCGACACTCATAAAATCAAGAATTCCATACTTGGTGAGTTCAGGGATAATGACGAGATCGGCATTCACAGTCTGTTCTACCACCGTGTTTCTGGTGAGAATAACGACTAACTGATTAAAGACAGCAGTCAATGATTCTAATTCTTGGCCAGTAATTGTGTAATCAATCGGATTAACATCGACTGCAATTACCACATCAGCACCAAGTTCTTTTGCTAAATTTATGGGTAGATTATCGACTAAACCACCATCAATAACGAGCTGACCTTCAACAGGATAAGGGGAAAAAACTCCCGGGATTGAGATACTAGAACGAATTGCAGCTACTAACGAACCAGAGGAAAAAACTATCCGTTCGCCGGTAATTAAATCAGCACCAACACAACGAAAAGGAATGGCTAGACGATCAAAGTCGGTAATCCCGGCAACTCGTGAAAGTGAGCCATTGAGCAAATGCAGGATCCCTTGATCTCCAATAAGTCCTGCAGAGGCTCCAATTCCTCCTTTATCAAAACCAAGGACAAAGAGATTATAACTATGGAGACAAAAGGGCAAAGCAATTGGTTGCAAAGGAGGCATTGCGGCTGTGGTAAATAGCTCAACCATATCGTATTGTTTGATTAGTCGGCGGATATCTCCAGGGGAATATCCAGCAGCATAGAGCCCCCCCACTAAACTCCCCATGCTGGTCCCCAACACCATGTCAATAGGAATACCAGCTCGTTCAATTGCTTCAATAACAGGAATATGGGCAAAACCTCGCGCCCCTCCTCCTGAAAGAACTAAGGCTATTTTGGGATGTAACTGCGCTTGGGCTGTATTCAGACCATAGGTGGCAATCGTAATTTTATCTTCGTTATAGAAGTTTTGAATATCAGCAGTAACAGCCTGTTGCAAGGACAAGAACAACCCTAGACAGCATAAGAGAAACAAAGGCCTCTTTTTCATGATCAAGTTCCTAATACAGACCCAATGATCTGTGGATTTCCATTAACAAATGAGGCGCTATCCATCTCTTTTTTCTGTGCCAGTTGGACTCGACTTACATAGACCAATCCATCCTTGCACACTATCGCTAGCCCTTTCTTCTTTATTAAAGCGGTCACAGTACCAGGTTCCTGAGTACTAAATGAAGAGTCAAGAAGAAAGCCAGAGGTTTCGGTAATGGCCAAAGAGGTTCCGTTAAATGTTGTCGTAGCTTTTGGCCAAGGGTAAAAAGCCCTAATTTTACAATAAATAAGTCGCGCACTCTGTGTCCAATCGATAATACCATCAGCTTTAGTCAACATCCGTGAAAACGTAACCTCTGCACCGATTTGTTCTACTTCTTTAAGCTCTCCGCTACATAGGTTGTTCAGTGTCCGTAGCAACAACCCAGGTGCTTGAGCAGCCACAATCTCTGTCAGTTGTGCTGTCGTTTCTGTACCTGACAAATCTATAATTTCACTAGCTAGTATATTCCCACTATCAATTTCTGCGGCAATACGCTGAATACTGATCCCCGTTTGTCGTTCGTCGTTAAGTATAGCAAACTGAATCGGAGCACTCCCGCGATATTTTGGTAAAAGAGAGGGGTGAATGTTTAGTGCCCCAACAGAAAAAAGGGCCAAAAATTTAGGACCAAAGTAATGTCCACAAGCGAAAGAGATTAAAAGATTAGGGTTAAGTTCAGCAACCTCTTCGCGGGCTTTTTTCCCCAATCGATCATATTGCAAAACAGGCAACCCTACATTAAGGGCCTCTTGTTTGATCGGGGGAGCTTCTAGCCTTCTCCCGCGCCCAGAAGGCCGATCGGGGTTAGTTAAGACCCCAACCACATTACACGTAGCTGCCAGCGCTCGTAATGTCGGAACCGCAATAGCAGGGTTGCCAGCGAAAAGAATTCGTAGGTCAGAGAGTTTCATTTTCATTCTCCGTTTATTTGCGGCGCTTATGGCGCTTTTTATAGGCTACTAGCAGTTTCTCCCGAGCTTCTTCTTCCATTCGATCTATAAAAAGCACGCCATTAAGGTGATCATTTTCGTGTTGAATAACACGCGCTAAAATCCCAGAAGCATGCAATGTAAACGATTTTCCGGAAAGGTCTTGAGCTTGAACCGTCACCTCTAAAGGCCGCATAATATCAGAGTACATATTAGGAATACTCAAGCACCCTTCTTCATAGAGCCCCTGTTCAAAACTAGTTTCAACAATTTCAGGGTTAATAAAGACCAACCGTTCATTAGGACGGCGGGTATCGACTACAAACAACTGTTTAGAAACGCCTACTTGGGGAGCGGCTAAACCAATACCATCTGATTCTCCCATCGTTTCAAACATAGCATCCACAAAAATTGCTAATGCGCTATCGAAGACTTTGATTTTTTCTGTCTTTTCCCGTAATATTTCATCACCTAAGGTATATATATCCAACATGTGCTAATAATACTCGTAAAAACAACAAACCGTCAATGTTAGAGCATCTGTAATGGATCCAAATCTATTTCGAGATAGATGCCAGTGAGAGGTTTAAATTCTTGATGAACTGCAGTAGCAACTTGTAATATCCGCCCAATGTGGGTGCCTCTTAATACTAAATGATGGCGCCAATTCCCAGCGATTTTCTCCAATGGGCAAGGAGCTACTCCCAAGATATCGGGAATTTCACTGGTGGGAATCTGTGCTTTAGTGAGCGCTGTTATGAGAGCTTGAACTAAGGCATGTAACCGTTCAATTTCTGAAGTCGTACGTTCTTTACTACGACCTCGAATAACAAAATTCACCAACCGGGTGTAAGGAGGAAACGCAGTCGCTTTACGTGCAGCAAGTTCCTGAGTATAAAATTGTAAAATATTACCACTAGTTGCCATCCTGATCGCGCTATTTTCAGGGTGGAATGTTTGGACAATGACTTTTCCAGCATTGTTAAACCGACCGGCACGTCCACTTACTTGGACAATAAGGGAAAAAGTTCGTTCCTGAGAGCGAAAATCGGGCAAGTTTAAAGCACTATCAGCCAGAACAATCCCCACCAAGTCGACCAAAGGGAAATTTAACCCCTTTGCCACCATTTGGGTTCCTAATAAGATGTCGAGGTTCCCATCGCGAAAATCAGCGAGGACGGTTGCTACCATCGATTTTTCTTTAGCTGAATCGGTATCAAGACGAGCAATACGGGCATTAGGGAAAAATTGATGGACCTCTTTTTCGACCATTTCGGTTCCAAAACCACCATAACCAACATCGACTGAATTGCAGGTAGGACAGACCGTGATGGGCGTACGGGTAGCTCCACAGTAGTGACAGACCATCTTTTCAGGGCTTTTATGGTAAGTTAAGGCAACCGAACAGTGAGGACAAACCATTTCATACCCACAAGAACGGCAATGGAAAAAGTAAGAAAACCCTCTGCGATTGAGAAATAATATAACCTGCCGCCCTTTGGTTAAAGTCTCTTTCATCTGGGCTACTAATGTACGGGAAAGCAAACGTTTTTCACCCAACATATTTATTACGGTCACCTGTGGCGGCTCGCCCCCTGCTACCCGAGAACTCAGAATGTGACGGACTACAACCCCCTCCTCCATCATCATCCACGATTCCAACGAAGGAGTGGCACTCCCCATGATCATCATGGCTCCACTATCTATAGCCCGCTTTTGGGCAACTTGACGTGCATGGTAGCGTGGGGAACTACCAGCTTTATAGGAATTTTCATGTTCTTCATCAATGATCAATAATCCAAGACGTTCAAAAGGGGCAAAGACTGCACTCCGGGCTCCGATAGCTATCTGGACTTCACCCCGTTTTATTTTGCGCCAAGTCGCTAGTCGTTGAGAAGGTGACATCCCCGAATGAAGGATTGCTACTTTTCCTTCAAACCTTTTTGAAACTTGGCGAGCTAGTTGGTGGGTAAGGGTAATTTCCGGTACTAAATAAATAACTTGTTTGCCCAGTGCTACTACAGCCTCGGCCACCCGGAGGAAAACTTCACTCTTCCCTGAGCCCGTTACCCCATAGACATAGTGCATTTTTTGTTCACTGTGTAAGATTGCTGTGATGGCGGCTTGCTGTTCGCTCGATAGCATATTGCCTTCGATGGCAATAGCCTCTTCATCAACATCTAAAAAAGCTGGTTCAATATCACGGCGACCACTAGGGATCATGGCACTCAAAGCTTCGCCTTCACTACAAAGGTAAAAACGAGCTATCCAGCGCGATAGTTCAATCTCGGCTATTCCAAATAATGGCTCTTTATCAATCATCCGTTTAATTGGTTTGATGGTATAAGAGACCTCTGGAATTTCTGCACTGAGACCAACTACAAAAGCCGTTAATTCACGCTTGCCGAAGGGGACAACAGCTCGCATACCAACTTCAGTTATCATCCCTTCAGGAACCACATAGGTAAATTGCCTGGCCAATGGAACTTTAAGAACCACATGGGCATACATAAATTAAGACCTTCCTTGATCAAGAGGGAGATTAAGAATTGCAGCTAGCCGTTTTAAATCTTCCCAAACCGGGGCACGTAAATCTGAATTCCGTAAAACCGCGGCTGGATGGTAGGTAACAAGGACCGGAATATTGGAAACTCGATGGATAGTTGTTCTCATGGCATGTAAAGCAGCCTTAGTTTCCAGTAGATAATTAGCCGCAACTTTCCCAAGACAAAGAATAGCATCTGGTTTTACCAATGCAATCTGCCGTTTTAAATAAGGAAGACAAGCGTGCGCTTCCTCGGGGTAAGGATTACGATTTTGAGGAGGTCGACATTTGACAATATTGGTAATAAACACATTATATTCCCGACTAATCCCAATTGCAGAAAGCCAAGTATCAAAGTATTTACCAGCTCTCCCAACAAACGGCCGCCCGGTGGCATCTTCATCTCGGCCAGGCCCCTCTCCTACCACCATTAAGCTCGCATCGGCGGCCCCCTCCCCAGGCACTGCGTGTTGACGTAGTTTTCCGAGCGGACACTGCACACATGTAGTAATAATCTCGGCAATTTGACCTAGTGAACTCCGTTCTAAACTATGTTCCATTTGTTGTTGTTCTCCAGGTACCAATTGTTGTGCTATAGCCAGAAAGTCAGGGGGATTATCTTCTTTTAGGCTATGTTCATCAATATAATGTTGCACTTCATTAGCTAGGTTGTAAGTAGCTGTTAGTGCGAATTCTACTGCTTTGCGTTTTTGTTCACAATCACTTTGGGTCATATGCAATCCTATAGAGATACAAGCCATCCGGAGGGGCTGTTCGGCCTGCTTGAAGTCGGTCTTGTGAAGCAAGACATCTTTTAAAATCTTCTACCGGTCTCAACTTCTCCCCCATTTGTAACATGGTCCCCACCATGGAGCGCACTTGATGCATGAGGAACGCATTACCACTTACCGTATAGACCAGTAACGGCCCGCCCCATTGCGATTTCTCAAAAGCAAAAAAACTGGTATAGAGATCACGAACTCTAGAATGGCTTTGATCATCAGCTGCACTGAAGGTCGAAAAATCATGAGTTCCTACAATGCAGGCGGCATAGCCGTTGAGCAAATCTAATGGAGGAAATTTACGAATACGACATACTCTATTTCTATCAAACGGAGTATAATCTGCCAACTCTTTGATATGATACCGGTATTCACGACAAATTGAAGTAAATCGGGCGTGAAACCGTTCATCTTCCAACCCACTTTCAATAATGCGGATCGAATGGGGTAGCCATTTATTTAAGGCTACCCGAAAGGCTTCCTCGGGGACACTTTTATTTTCAATGTCAAAATGGGCAACTTGCCCAAGGGCATGCACACCGGCATCTGTACGTCCCGAACCTTGCACCTTGATGGGAATCTTGAGCATTTTTTTTAGGGCCTTCTCTACTTCCTCCTGAACACTAGGCACCCCTTGTTGCCGTTGCCATCCAGAAAAACCAGATCCATCATAACTTAAGACTAATCGTATGCGGCGATGCCCCTCCTTTAACGGAAAAGTATGGGGCCGTTTCCAGTCAGCACGAGCCATCAATATCCTCCACTACTACAAAAGCAATTGCCAGATCTCCATCGTGGGTTAATGAGAGATGAAAGGTCGCTTTTTCTACATTAAATCTATGTCTGAACTCGCTGGTCAACAAAAATTCAGGCTTTCCTAAGTCGTCAACTACTACCGCAATCTCAGATGGTGAGATACCTTTGAACCCGGTTCCCAGAGCTTTTACTAAAGCTTCTTTAGCCGCAAAGCGGGATGCTAAAAATTCTGATTGGCCTTGCTCCATAGTCTGCAGTTGAGCTACTTCCTGATTATGGAACATCCGCTTGATGACATGCATCCCCATTCGTGTAACATCCATACGACTGATTTTTACTGCATCAACACCTATTCCACGTAGTCGTGCTCTACTCACAACTCTATCCCACCCAAATCTTTGGCTTCAGGGACTACATCTGATTTAACAAAATAGATGCGGATGGTTTCGGGATCAGTAGAAAAAGCAACTTCCATATCGACAAAAGATTTTTGAGCGTGTAACACAATCGGAGCACTAAAGGCCCCTTCCGCTCGAACATGGGAAAAATCGGCAACAGCACGAACAGCGGCTGCATCAATCATGGTAATATAACGCTCATCGGCACGCATCGAGAGGGAGACTGAAGTAGGTACGTTACTGGAAGCTTCATAGGCAACCGGCATCACAACCTGCAAAGGTATTTCAACAACACGGGTATCTAATAGGGCATAATTGATCACAATATATATACCAATTGCTAATAGTAGAGAAAATACTTTTATAGGCCAGTTAAATAACAGCGTGCGCATAATTTTATTCGGCTTCATCTGCTGTGGCCTCCGTAATATCTAGTGGTGTAATATCATGATAACTGAATAAGGCCAATAACATCCTTTTTACCGTTGGTATATCCAAATCGTAGTAGAGGTTAGCATTGTACGTTAAGCTTATGGCTCCAGTCTCTTCCGATACAATCAACACAATAGCATCACTTTCTTCAGCCAAACCCAAAGCAGCTCGGTGGCGAGTTCCGAAACTTTTCTTAATATCGGTCTGTTCACTCAATGGTAAATAACAACCAGCTGAAATGATTTTACCCCCCTGAATCACCATGGCTCCATCGTGTAAGGGAGTGTCATGATCAAACACGGTTAAGATTAAAGCCGATGAAAGATCGGCATTTAAGCGCGTCCCTGAATCAGAGATCCCCTTGATGCCAAGATGGCGGGTGAAAACAATTAGGGCACCGCGGTTTTTCGACACTAAGACGGTACAAGCGTTAAGAATAATATCAATTTGTTCAGCAGTAGTTTGAGCTCCCATTCGGAATAACCTATTGCGTCCACTTAATAATTGGGTGAATGCTCGCCGGAGTTCTGGTTGGTAAACAACACATAAGAAAAGAACGATAGGAATCGTTAGATAGCGATATAACCAAAGAAAAGTCTCCAGTCTCAGTAAACGCGCAACACTATAACTAGCCACTAAGACAAAAACAATCTTAGCAATCTGTTGCGCTTTCGTTTGGGCTACAGCCACATAAAAGCGATAGAAAAGAAAGGACATCACCCCTATTTCTATTACAGGGGCTAAAATTTTCCATACAGTGGTGAATACGTTTGCGATCATTCCTACCTCTGCCTATTGATCATCTGCAGTAACCCAACCAAGGGTCCGTTGGACCGCTTTATTCCAAAATTGAATTTTCTGCTTACGATCTGCTTCACCCATCGCTGGTTCCCAGCGTGATTTTTCACGCCAATGAGCACCTAATTCTTCAAAAGATTTCCAAAATCCACAGGAGAGACCAGCTGCATAGGCTGCACCTAATGCTGTAGTTTCAACTACCTGAGGACGAATAACAGGAATTCCTAACAAATCAGCTTGAAATTCCATCAGAGGTCGACTATTGGTCAACCCTCCATCGACTTTCAATACTTCCATCGTAATTCCCGAGTCTGCTTCCATTGCTGCGAAAATATCCTTTGCTTGGAATGCAGTAGCCTCTAAGGCTGCCCGGCAAATATGTGCTGAAGTTGCAAATCCTGTTAATCCTGCAATTACACCACGAGCATCGCTGCGCCAATAAGGAGCAAACAATCCCGTAAAAGCGGGGACGATATAGACTCCTCCACAATCGGGCACTGACTCGGCTAACGTATCAACTTCGGGGGCACTTTTAACAATCTTGAGATTGTCCCGTAGCCATTGCACTAAAGAACCTGCTACTGCTATTGACCCTTCTAAGGCATAGCGAGCATCTTTCCCAGCCTCTTTAAAAGCCACTGTCGTGAGCAAACCACGAGAAGAGAGGCTCGGTTTATCTCCGGTGTTTATCAAGATGAAACAGCCTGTTCCATAGGTACTTTTACCTTGGCCTGGGGTAAAACAAGCCTGTCCAAATAAGGCTGCTTGTTGGTCACCTAGGATTCCACACACTGGAACTGTTCCCTGTAAAGCTTCTATACCGGTTGTCTCTCCATACACCTCTCCAAAAGAGTTGACTATTTTAGGTAAACTTTGACGAGGAATCTTAAAAGTTTCTAATAACCAATCGTCCCATTCCAGTGTCGTAATATTCATCAACATATAGCGACTAGCATTGGTCACATCGGTCACTACCACACCTTTGTTTGCTCCTCCGGTCAGATTCCAGACCAAAAAGGAGTCGATAGTTCCAAACACTACGCGACCTGCTTCTGCATCACTGCGCAAACCGTCGACGTGATCGAGGAGCCAAGCAATTTTAGAGGCTGAGAAATAGGGGCTTAAAATCAGACCTGAGTGCGATTGTAATTTGGTAACATCAATCGTTTTTTTAAGTTCTTCAATTAATTCAGCTCCCCGCAAATCCTGCCACACAATTGCATTATAACGGATTTTACCGGTGGCAGGCTCCCAAGCAACTATGGTTTCCCTCTGGTTTGTTATACCAATGCCAACCACCTCTTTGGCAGTTGCGCGCACTTTATTCAATGTCTGTGAAATCACCTCAACACTATTTTTCCAGATTTCAGTCGGATTATGTTCGACCCAACCTGGTTGGGGGAATATTTGTTGATGTTCTATTTGGTGTGATGCTTTGGGTGAACCGGTTTGGTCAAACAAAATAAAACGAGTACTGGTAGTCCCCTGGTCTAATGCGCCAACATATTTCACAGAACCCTCCTCATGCTTTCCTGTTATGGTATAGTATACCGAGAAACGACAAAAGTCGCCACAGCTAATTTACTCAATAGAGGTTTGACACACATTGACCTGTCCATGGTATACTGCCCTTGAGGGAGCACATAGATGACATTACATGAAGTAGTAGAAGTTGTACAGGGAACTGTAATTTGTGGAAGGGAGAACCTTAGTAGAGAAATCCATCTCGGTTTTGCCTCAGATTTAATGAGTGATGTTTTAACGCTCCTTGCGGACGACATTCTATTAATAACTGGTCTTTCGAATAACCAGGCTATTAGGACTGCTGAAATGTCCGATATCCTCCAAATTCTTTTTGTGCGCAATAAACAACCCACTAAAACCATGATTGATCTGGCAATAGAACATGAGATCACGATTATCACGACCCCCTATTCTATGTTCAGAGCCAGTGGATTACTCTTTAATCACGGCTTGAAACCTGTGTATTAGGAATTGCTATGCATATCTCCTATCAAGTTCAAGCTGGAGACTTTTCTAATGCTGGAAACGTCTCGAGTAATATAAAAAAAATTTTAAAACAATTAAACTTTCATCCAAGCCTCATTAAGCGCATTATTATAGCTTTGTATGAGGCCGAAGTTAATGTTGTAGCCCATTCTTATGGAGGCGAGGTTGTCTGTAATATTGCTCCAGATACAGTCATCATAGTTGTTACCGATACCGGTCCTGGCATTCCAGACTTGTCACTTGCCATGACCGAAGGTTGGTCTACTGCAACTGCCGAAGTTCGAGAAATGGGCTTTGGTGCCGGTATGGGTTTGGCTAACATCCGCAAAAATGCTGATGAATTAACTATCGATACGGGAGCAAATCAACCAACGAGTATTACCATGCATTTCTCTGTGTCAACCGAGGTAAAAAATGAGCCATGATGAACCATTCCACCATACCCTAACCATCCGCAAAGATCTCTGTCAGGGCTGTACCCATTGCATGAAGCGCTGTCCCACTGAAGCCATTCGTATTATCGGAGGAAAAGCGCATGTTGATCCTGAACGGTGTATTGATTGTGGTCAGTGTATGGGAGTTTGCCCCCACAACGCTATTGTCATTGAACAGAGTGACTTTCAACAAATATTTCAATTTCAGTATCGTATAGCCATCATTCCAACACTACTTATCGGTCAATTTGAAGATTCTATTACTGAATTAGAGATGATCGATGCTCTCCATGCCATTGGGTTTACCCATATTCATTATGCCGAGTTTGGAGTCGATATATTAAAAACATTAGGGAATAAAATTAGTGTGTACGCCGATGCTCATCCAGTGGTCTCCTCATATTGTCCGGCTGTAGTGCGGCTCATTCAACTACGCTACCCCTCGTTACTGCCAAATGTGAACCTGATGCGTACTCCAGCACAAATTGCGGCACTCTATGCTCGCGTAAAACTTATTGATCAAGGTATACCATCCCAAGAGATTGGCGTTTTTTATGTAACACCGTGTGCTGCTAAATATGCCCAAATTATGACCCCAGGATCAGCGACAAGTGGGCTTATTCAAGGTGGTTTAAATCTCGATTCTGTCTTCAATCTTATGCAAAGTTATTTTGCCCAGCGGCCTCGGCATTATAAAGTATCTCCGACAAAATGGGAAATTCCGATTATTACTGGACCCGCTTTCTTATGGAGTCTAACCAAAGGGGAAAGTGCCATGATGCAAGGACGGACCTTATCTATTGATGAAGTCCATAATGTCATTGAATTTTTAGAATTAGTGGAAGATGAAAGGCATGAGAATCTAGACTTCCTTGAGCTCAGGGCGTGTGATACTGGCTGTACTGGCGGTGTGTTAACTCCTCGTAACCGATTTTTAGCTACAGAGCGAATAAAACATCACGCTGCGACACTTCCGAAAATCCTCGACGAAACTCATCGTGCCCAGATTTTAGCCCTTTCCGATAAACTTATCCATAACTTAAAAATTGATCGAATTGTAGCAAAACATTCTTTACAACTAGATCAGGACGTAACTGTGGCCATAAAAAAGTTAGAACAGGTTAAAAGGATTACCGCCGCTCTACCAGGAATCGATTGCGGACTCTGTGGCAGTCCCACCTGCCGCGCCTTGGCGGAGGACATTGCGAGAGGAAATGCGAGTATAAGGCGTTGTGTAGTACTAAAGGTCACCGATCCTAAAGGACTGAATCACCTAGCTAAGATTTGGGGTGAAGCGGTACAAAAAGAGGCGAGAATACCTATTGAGCAAC
Organism: Sphaerochaetaceae bacterium; assembly: GCA_028702575.1. Taxonomy (GTDB): domain Bacteria; phylum Spirochaetota; class Spirochaetia; order Sphaerochaetales; family Sphaerochaetaceae; genus JAQVOO01. Next base: position 19,999 of record JAQVOO010000002.1, on the reverse strand, counting down.
AACCTACACCGGAAGTTTAATCGTCTCTTGGCGTAAGCGCTCACTTTGTAAAGCTTCTCTCTCCAATATTTCTTGACCCGCAATCACCACAGCACTAGTATAGGTTTCCATCGACAATAAGAGATCTTGGGCCGCCTGTTGTACATCTTCTACCGTCGTTTCCAGTATCCAAGAACGGCGTTCTATGCGAAATGTATCGCTGATACCATAAAGGGCACGCCGGAATGCAGTCATCGCAGCATTTTTAGGGTATAGCGGGCGTAATTCTCGACTGATAATTGAGATGATAGCTAAATCGACGAGCTCTTCATCGAGCCCCTCTTTGGCAACCCGTTTAAGCACATCTTTAAAATCATTGAGGGTCCCCTCAACACGGGGGTCGCGATAACTAGAAAAAATACAAAGCCGTTCTAGCATGTCGATATGAGCACTGACTCCATACGCACCACCAACTCCACGTACTTGTTCCCACAGATGGTTTGTAGTAAGAATATGACCTAATATTGCTTGATGGGCTTGCCGAGGATCAATTGGTTCAGCGGCTTTACACACTAAAGCACTGAAACTAACCGAAGAAGGGATCCGAAAAAGTTCCAAAGATTCTTTAGAAGTTGGATCAAAACTAGTATAATTGGTTTGAGTGGTGAGGATTATATCTCCTGCACTCTTAAAAGTGGCGGCAAAATCCCACAGCTGCCTTTCGGCCATAGGTAGCAAAGATTCTGATGTACACACGTGCAGTGTCAAACGGGAGCGGTCAATAATCTTATCACGGAGCGTCCGAAGGGCAGTGCCTAACTTCTCAATAGTCTCTGATTTAGTAGGATCATGCCCCACTAAGAAGAACCATTGAGTAATCCCGTTCCATATTTCACTCTGCTGTAATACTGGTGAAAATTGAGCGGCTGCACGCTGTGCAGCATACATTTGTCCTGCACTTGTCACATTCGATTCATAATCACTTATCAAATCGTTTAATACAGCATAGATACGTTCAGGATCATCAACATTCGCTTGACGCAAAATAGAGGAGAGCAATTCGAGCGCCTGATTATGGTCGCGCTCTAAACTCTTTAAACGGAAAGCAAGTGCAGAAAGAGAAGAGCTGGACGTTTGTAAAAAAGAAGAACTTTCTATGAAGAAAAAGAGGCCTCCAGTCTTTTCACGAATACGCACTGCCATTTCAGCATAAGAGTAGGACCCTACTCCTGTCATGTGCAGTAAACGGGTCAATAAGGGGAGTAGAAACTGTTCCTCTTCAGTAAGATCTCCCACTGTAAAAAGGCCATCAGTATAGATAATACCATTGGCCTCCATAGGTTGGAGATAGAGGGGCACTCCACTCGCATTTTTTAATGTTTGCGGTAAAGTCCGAATTGTTTCAGGCAAGTCGCTTTTTGTGAGACGGGGGATTGTTCTTAGTGCCTCAGGAGTATCTCGCTGTAGTTCGAACTGATGAAATCGTTCAGTATCAGCTTGCAATTTAGCGAGACCATCTTTGCCTAACCGTTCTTGAATATCAGTGAGTCTTTGATTAATGGAAGCCTCTAATTGAGTATTGAAGGCCAGATCTGGTTTAACGATTAAAAGACAGCGATGTGGGTTCTCTAACAAATTCTCGGTAATCCAATGTTCAAAATAGCCGTAGGAACCAGTCTTTGTTTCGCGTTTGGCAAAGAGGTCCCCAGTTTGTAAAGTAGATTCTTCAATTAACTGTTTTAATGTTTCCAGCGGTTTTGAAATACCGATAGTGACATGTGGCTTCAGCCCCTGCAACCAGCCACGAACAGCTCGACTCATAGCTCGTAGTCCCATGGGAACATCACCGGTGAGTTCCTGTAAAAGAAATTCCTGACGTTTAACTGCATTCAAGACTAATTGATTAGGAATACCCTCTTCAACAATGTTTGTTAAAGTATCTAAGATCAATTGTTGCGCTACTTCGGCCTGTTGTGGATCTATTCCTTTGAACCCGACGGTAAACGGCATTTGGCGGAAACTGGTGTCCATACCACTTACCTGTGAAATATCCTTGGCTAGTCTCGAATCTATAATTGCTTTATATAAAGGGGCTCCTGGATTGCCAAGCAAGATGTCAGTGAGAATCGAGAGGGTTAGGACTTCAAGGGGGTCTTCGGCCAAAGTAGTAGCCCAGCTGATAGCTACTGAAGCATCATGCGCATCGGTAGCAGCATCTTCACTTGGACTGGTGACCGAAACAGTTTTTGCTTTGGTCCATGTTTTTGCCAAAGGGGTACTACCAATACGAGTGATAGCTGAATGGTCTGCTAAATATAAATCATCAAGTAAGGCTAGCCGTTCTGCAATACCCTGATTCCCGTAGACAAAAAGGCGACAGTTGGATGGATGGTAGTGAGAAGCATAATAACCAGCAAATTGGCGGTAATCTAACGTAATAATATGGTTGGGATCGCCTCCTGATTCATAGAAATAAGGGGTGTCAGGATAGAGGCTACGAATGCTATTTCTACCTACTATTGCATCATGATCCGATAAAGCTCCTAACATTTCATTATAGACAACTCCATCAAATTTCAATTTACCTGTGCTATCGGCTGTTAAGCGCACCCCTTCTTGCCAGAAAGTCTCTTCGCGTAACAGCGGGTTAAAGACAGCATCGGCGTACACAGCAAAAAGATGATTAAAGTCTTTAGGTAAAGGTGATGCTGCCGGATAGACTGTGTAATCGGGATAGGTCATCGCATTCATGAATGTATTGGCGCTCCCCTTCAATAGGGACATAAAAGGGTCTCGGATAGGGTATCGTTTCGAACCCGCTAGAACACAATGTTCAATAATGTGAGGTGTTCCACAGTCATTATTAGGTGGTGTTTTGAATATAAAGCTAAAGAAATTTTCAATATCATTATTGGCAACATGGTATACTTCCATCCCTGTAATTCGATGGCGGAAAAAATAACCATACCCATGATAATCGTCGAGTACATCGACTGCTTCAAGGATAAATCCATGTAGCTCATCGCCTGGTACCAATGATAGTTCTATTTCTTCAAGCACAAACGCCTCCTAACAGTAGCACTCAAAGAACTTAGCATGCCCACTCTGGATTGACAACCCTTCCATTCTTCCGTACCTTTATACACACAGGAGTTTTTATGCATTATATTGGAGCCCATGTAAGTGCCTCTGGTGGAGTACATAACGCAGTTGAGAATGCAGTAGCCATTGGGGCAAACGCGTTTGCGCTATTTACCAAAAATCAAAAACAGTGGAAAGCCCCTCCCCTCACAGAAGAACAAATTAGTCTTTTTAAACAGGCGATGGTTGCTCATGGTTTTTCTGCCAAACAGGTGTTACCACACGATAGCTATTTAATCAATTTGGGCAATCCAGACCCCGAAAAACGAGAAAAGAGCGTTAATGCGTTTATTGAGGAGATGCAACGAGTTGAACAACTCGGTCTTGACCGTCTTAATTTCCACCCAGGGGCTCACCTTAAACAAATTGATGCCGATGATTCTATGCTTCTCATATCTCAAGGAATAGACAGCGCGCTTGAACAAACTGAAGGGGTATATGCGGTAATAGAAACAACCGCCGGTCAGGGGTCAGCCTTAGGGCGCACCTTTGAAGAGATTGCACGCATCATTGAACGAGCTAAACACCAAGATAGAATTGGGGTATGTGTCGATACTTGCCATATATTTGCGGCTGGGTACGATATAAGGACCGCAGAGGGATTTGCCTCAGTGATGGATGAATATGAGAGGATCATTGGCTTTGACCGCCTCATGGGGATGCATCTCAATGACGCCAAAAGTACTTATGCTAGCCGAGTTGACCGCCATGCCCCCTTAGGTGATGGGAATTTAGGACTCGCTCCTTTTAAAACACTTATGGCCGATCCGCGCTTTAAAAATATGCCACTTATTCTTGAAACAACAAATCCAGATCTTTGGAGTCAAGAGATAGAGCTCTTGCGCACATTTGGCACTGAAAAAAATTAAAGGAGCAACCTACCCATGAAAACTCTATTCCCTCACGCAAAACGACCTTTATTATTTGGCCACAGAGGATATTCAGAACTTGCTCCAGAAAATACTATGGCAGCTTTTGATCTCTGTGTTACCCATGAGATTCCAGGCATTGAGATCGATGTTCACCTCTGTAAGACGGGAGAGTTGGTGGTAATCCATGATCACGATCTACTTCGTTTAGCTGGGGTGGAACATACTGTTGAAGAGATGAGTCTCACTGCATTGAAACAATTGGACGTTGGTTCACACAAAGATAAGAAATTCGCTGGAGAACGCATTCCCTTATTAGAGGAGTTGTTCACTACCTACGCCAAGAAATTCTATTATGATATTGAACTTAAGGTGCACGGATACAAAGATACTGGGATAGCTCGTAAAACATGGCAAACTATTCAAGCCCACCATCTGGAAGAGGTTTGCTTAGTCTCTTCTTTTAATCCATTTGCGATTCGTTATTTCAATAAGGTTTCGCATAAAGCAATTCCCACTGCAGTTATCTACAGCGAAGCAGAAGCAGTGCCGAAAGTACTGCGACGTGGTTGGGGCCGTCACATTGCCCGTGCCACAGTTCTTAAACCTGATCATAAACAGGTAACTGAACAGATGATGGATAAGTTCTCTACTAAAAAGGGATTTCCGATCATTACTTGGACTGTCAATAATAAAGAACAAGGGAAGAAGTTACTTGATCTTGGAGTTGATGGACTTATTTCCAACGATCCTAAATTGTTTAAAACAAACTAAGAGGAACTCAAAATCATCATACCAATCTCCCTCTTGCTCATCTTATACCTTTCTTTTCAAAGAGGGTTGTTATTTTTGCTACAAAACCTCTGAATTTCAAGTTATACTAAAACAAATGAGCAAGAAAGGAGATGCGATGAAACCGAGAGAAAGGGTATTAGCTGTATGCACGCGCAAAGATCCCGACCGAATTCCACTTTGGTGTGGAGCCAGCCCCGAATTCATCGCAAAAGCTTTGGCCTACACAGGTGTTAGGAGTGAGGAGAAATTCCTGCAACTCATCGGTGATGATTTTCGCAGAGTCTATTCCATCTATCGAGGGCCGGAGGTCGAATTGGCCAACGATGCTACCTGGTGTAGCCCTTTTGGAGTTCAACGACATGGGTATGGGTATGGCCAACCAATGGTACATCCACTGGCAACTGCGGAAACAGTGGCTGAAATAGAGCATTATCCTTGGCCTTCCCCTGATTGGGCCGATATTTCCACTGTAAGCGAACAAGCGTCTGTATGGAAGGATGAATATGCGATCCTCGGGGGAGAGTGGTCTCCATTCTGGCATGATGCAATTGATTTGTTGGGGCATGAAAACCTCTATTACCAGATGTACGACAGGCCAGCCATGGTTGAGGCTCTTTTTGAACGTATTACCGACTATTATTATGAAGTAACCCGCCGGACATTCGAACAAAGCAAGGATGCCATCGACATTTTCTTTATCGGCAACGATCTTGGTGCGCAGACAGGACCACTTTTGAGCGTTGAACTGTTTAAACAGTTCCTCGTTCCTTCCCTGAAGCGATTAATTGATCTCGGACATGAGCACGGCAAGTTAGTGATTATGCATTGTTGCGGAGGATTTAGACCACTCATCCCTACCATGATCGAAATTGGTCTCGATGGTCTACAAGCTCTGCAGCCCGATTGTGTCGGCATGGAGAGTGCAGCACTGAAACGTGATTTTGGCCAGGATCTAGTCCTCAGCGGGGCCATCGATTCCCATAACGTACTTATCTCGGGCCCCTCTCCCCAATTCGTTTACGAAGAGACTGTGAAGGTACTCAAGGTTATGAGCCCCGGTGGTGGATATATCTGCTCAGCCAGCCATGACTACCTACTTGAAGAAACCCCAGTCGAAAATGTCCTAGCCATGTTCGAGGCGTGTCGTCAATTTAAGCTTTAAACACACAAAATTGTCCAAAAGCTATAGTAAATCTATGTCTAACCTTTCCAGTTAGCCAAAGTTCCCCGATTTCGGAAGAAGGTTATGGGTACAGAAAAGTGTAAAACCTAACGAACTTGAGCCGACCAAACCTCCTTTTTGATACAAATTGTTTTCTCCGTGTAAAGAGGGGATTCCATTTTCGAATTCAAACTAGATTCACTAGAGGGGGACTTCAGTAGTTTTACAACCATTTCTCCCCTTGTAATGAATCAACATTTGCTTACGAAAGTTTTAATTTTGAAAATGGTATAAGGAACCTGCCATTTTTTATAAAATTTATCAAAATAAATCTTTATGAAACATTATTCTTTAAGCACCTTTGCCTATCTCTGTACTATTGATTGTTGTTGGAGCTGTATAATTTTTGAAAGAAGAGACAAAAACAGCACTTATAACAGCATTAGGGTTCTCAAACCTGTTAATGGTTGTCCTATTATATAATGGGAATATCGCCAATAAAAGTGTAATTTTAGTGGGATCAAGTAGTCGAAATCGCTTAATTTTGGTGTGTAAAAAAGTAATACATCAAAAACCGTTAACCTAGCGAAAAAGAAACCGATAAAGTAAGAAAGCTGAAACCATGCCAAACTTGGTAAAAGCTTGCTGTTCGGCCTCCTCGTAAGTTGTACCTATTGCATTAACAGTTACAATTTCACTCGACCCTAAACGCACTCCTGTTTTTAAATTTACTAGAGCGATTTCGCCAGAGACAGTTACCGTTGATCCTTTTTGAAGCTGTTTCGTATACGAAATACCGGTATTGCCTATAATCGCAAAAGTTTGAACGGGATACTGAGCCCTAAGCACGTTTCTATAATCTTCATCACCATTTGCCACACTTTGGTGGGCATCAATGCTTTTAATATCATCTTTTTTTATCTCTTGCATGAAACTCTGGGTAGCATACGAAGTAGGCAAAAGTTCACCTTGTAAATTATATTCAGAAATTGATACTAATAATTGTTCTGCTCCAATAATCGATACTCGATTATATGGATATGAAACTTCTTTACTGCGCAGGAGTTCAGTGAATTCTGAATAGACAAGGGGATCTATTTCTCGTAATGCCTCAAGTTCATGTTCAATATCAATAGCAAATACCAGCTCGCCTTTACTCACTAAGGTGGGGTTACTCGTGTTATAAGTAATTTGACCTGCTTGATCGGTAACAAAACGCTCGCGATCTTGATAATATTTGCCCATCCCGTCTCGCGCTTGACTTAGCACTACAATCGGAGCTTGATCAACTCGAGGTGATATTGCCCGCCTCCCCCGCCGTAGCGTCACTGTTGTTGTCGGGACCGTAGGCTCTCCAGTAAGAACAGAAAACTGAAGCGCACTAAGAATATCCCGCATGCGATTAATCGCTCCTGTATAACGTTGTTTACCACGTTCAACTGGTAAAGAATTAGCAATCATAGCAATTTCAAGATACGCTAATGCAGCCACTACATCTTTGTTAGCTCTAAAAGCCTGAGCAGCCTGATTAGCGTAACGATCCATTTCTTGTTGCTTTTCGAGCATCTGCACTTCAGCCTCAGTACGGGCAGTCTCTAAAACTGCGTTATCGGCAATGGCTAGGAAATAGATGGTTATTGAATCTGCATCAATTTTCACATGTTCTTGAGTAATTTTAAGCCGATAGGCAGCAACTGTATCGGCCGTCGAAAGTTCCGCAATGTGCAGACCTACAACATCTTCACCAATATAGGTCGAAATCTGAGTTAAGATTGATTCATAAGCCAAAATTCGAGCTCGCGTCTCACTGGCTGCAGTTCCTTTCCCGACAAATGCTTTTTGATTTCTAGAAAATTGTGGTTCGTAAACCCAGGCAGGAACTCCCTCAATATTCGAACGAACCCAAGTACTTAACGAAGAACAACCCAAAAGAGATGCCAAGATTAGTACTATTACAATATACCCAATTTTTTTCATTACGTTACCAATCTACCACACCCACCCTAAGGTCGGCGAGAGGGTTATTCTAATAATATTATCCTGTAGGCCCACAGCTTTTCTTATTCGATAGTGAGAACCTACCGTTAAGCCCCAATACAGATGGGAGTTTTGCTGGTAAAATAATTGCAAGGCAGCTTCTGCTCCATACAGAAAATCGGGTGTAGCAGAAGATTCCCAAGCCAAGCCAAGTCCAAAATGGACATTGGCTACAATTTGAATATTCGACCACCACGTTCCTACACTGGCGGCCTTCAGCCGAAAAGCCCCTAAGGAAAATTGAGTTTTTAATCCTAGGTGAATTAATGCTTCATATATTGGTTCATTCCACTTAGTGTCTATTGTTATGCGACTTGTTAATCTAAAAGGACCTAGCCAGAGGGGAACACTAGCGCCCAAAGAGATTCCATAGTGTCCTAAAGAGAAATTACCAGCAATTTCGATCGGAAAATCGAATCGAAGAGGAGCCAAGGACATTCCACTGACTATAGGACGACTAGCCCACACAGGCCGCAACTCAGTCACTACATCATGTTCCGGATACGTAAAAACATCAGCAACTTCCATTATTGCTAAGGATTTGGCGTCAACCCCTTGCACCAAAACTCGTCGGCCCCGCCGCAATTGCAGAGCATCAACTGTCCAATACCCCGAATCTAAAGCATACTTAAGAGTAATTTCTCCCTCTTCTCCAAAGAAGAGGCCAAGATTGGCCCGGACCAATTGTGTGAGCACCTCAGTGTACATCGTTTGCCAATCTTCACCTGGAGCTACCAAAAAAGCTACAGTTCGAGTTGCTTGCTTAGTTTGCCACAAGAAATCTAAAGTTACTTGATACAATCGTTTTGGGGCAAAGGTCTCGTCATCGATGCTAGCTTCTACCACCCGTATGGTAAGACTATCTTTGGCTTCACCATCAAATATAAACCGCCAATCTAATTCCTTTCGAACGACCTCTTCGGTCAAAGATTGAACATTTATTGTCGATTTTGCATCTGTTAAAAACTCTAAACGAACCGGATTTGCTATCAACGCATACATGCCAATAAGGAGAAAAAGAGAGATCACAATATAGCGTAAAGTGGCTCTTTTCAAATAGAAACTCCCGCCCAAAAGGATACTATCTGTTCAACCAATAAAGCTGACTCTTCCATAGCACTCACAGCAACCCACTCAAACCGAGAATGGAGGTTATGGGAACCAGTGAATATATTAGGTGTCGGAATTCCCATTTCGGCTAATCGAGCGCCATCAGTACCTCCTCTAATAATTTTCTCCTCTAATTTGATCCCCAGATTCTCTCCAGCCTGCCAAATAGCTTGCATGATAAGAGGGTCTTTCTTAATAGAGTCATACATATTTTGGTAGACAATCTTGCTCTGCAAGGTAACTTTCCCACCTGGGAAAAGCTTTTCGGTAGTTACCGCTAAACTTTGCAAAGCATCAATTCTCCGCTCTAACTCAGCCATCTCAAAATCACGTAAGTATAAAACTACGTGAGTTTGGGCCAGAGAACCAGAAATCTCTTCAGCACAATAATACCCATAGCGCCCATCGGTAGCCTCAGGGCTTTCTGCTTGCGGAATAGCCGCCAGAAAAGTAACCGCCATTGAAACACTATTAACCATCCGCCCCCGGGCCGCACCTAAATGGAACGGAATACCAGTAAAATCGACTTCCACGGTGGCAGCATTAAAACATTCAGCCTCAATTTCACCAAATCCTCCCCCATCAACAGTATAGCAACACCGCGATTTCAACTGATTAACATCAAAAGCATCCATCCCAGCTCCGGTCTCTTCATCAGTAGTAAAAATAAGTTCTACTGGACCATGTTCTATACTATCTGGACTCATGAGCTGTTCTGCTAAGACCATCAGGATCGCTACTCCAGCTTTGTTATCGCCTCCTAGAAGGGTGGTCCCATCGGTGACCACTAATGAGTGCCCGAGATAAGAGAGTAATTCGGGATTTTCTTTGACAGCTAAGGTATAGGTATCATTAAGAACAATATCTTTTCCATCATAGGTTTCAATCACACGAGGTTTGACCCCATTGCCCATAACATCATCGGCAACATCAACATGGGCCATAAATCCAATCGTAGGAGCCTTTTTGCCTTTAGGCAATTTGGCTGGAATACGAGCAATCAAGTACCCCTTTGGATCAAAGGCAAGATCTTTTAGGCCAATCTCTCTTAATTCTTGCTCTAATAAGCGTAATAATTCGATTTGTCCGGCACTGGTCGGCCGTTGGTCAATCACATGGGGGTCACTCATTGTATCTATTTTCACATAGCGTAAAAATCGTTCTAGAAGATTTTGAGAAAGGGGGATTTTCATGATTTGTTATCTCCTGTAATAACTTGTTGTCTGCATTATTCCACATTTGACAACGGCGGGCAAGTTGCTCCCCCTATTTCATCTGGACTATTAAGCATTAAAATTATATTTTTTTAACATAGGTCGAACCATATCCATCACTTGGTAAATTGAAAAAACAACAAGAATTAGACCAGTAACGACAGGACCATTGGCCATAGTCTTCCCTACGGTCATCATTGAGGTGGCTACTGCGAACGAAGCTGCTGGGTCAGTTGTTACATCGACGATCCATTCTTGAAAAGAGATCGAAAGGGAATCTGCATCATACTTATAATATCTATAAATAGACATAAATGTGGTAGCTGCTATACCTGCGGCAACTGAAATTGCTGCAGCGGCAGTAATTTTACCCCAAAATACAACATTGGGAATACAAGCATAGACAATCCCAGCAATCATGAGAACTAAGGTTTTGGTAACTAATTTTTGCAGATCGCGCATAAAAGCGGCTCTTTGGCTGGGAGGAATGGCACGACTTTGAACTTCTCCATACGATTGTAAAGATCGCTTGACACTCACTAGGCGACTTGAAAGTGCATTGAAATCTTCATCCGTCAGCAAAAGCTCTGCCTCTTGGAGAACCATCTCAGAATCGGCACCAGTAGCCACTGCGTGACAAAAACTGAGATACTCTGACCCCATCTCTTCGCTAAGCATCTCGGTGACTACTTTCTCTCCATCTAGGGTCTCAAGGATGCTTCGGGCACCTTCTAGTAACTCCCCGTGTTCTTCAAGTACTGGTTGTACAACCGTCAATTGTTCATCAATAACCCGCGCTACAATCGGCACCATCTCTTTTTGATCAATTTTTGGATTGCTTTTAGGCTCCCAAGCCAGTGAACATCCCAACAAACTTATGATTACCCAAAGATTGATCCCATTTGCTAATGCCATGTGCAATTTCTTTTTCATCTCGTCCTCCTCCTTTTCTCACTTCGTCATCACTGACGGTGAGATAGATGCAAAAATCCAGCCAAATTTCAAACAAATCTGAAACTTTTTATATCCTGGAATATAATCGGCAATGTAGGTGAAACTTTCAGGAAATGTGTGTGAAGGATCCCGATATAAGATAGCGGGTTCAATGTACCAATCAGGTATAAATTCCCAAGTATACCCAATACCTATTTCGTTGAGATAATGGATAGATTCTTGTGGTACAAAAGGGCCAATAAAAAGGGCAACCTGAGCTAGAGAGAGGGAGATAAAAGGTCCTTTTTGCCACGGATAACAAGTGAGCTTAAGGGCAATATCTAATAGAGCTTCACCACCACCGGTTCGATCTATGAGAAAAAATAATGGGAGCTCAAAACCTATTCCACTGGTTAAGGTAGCTCCTATGCCAGTTCGCAAACCAACATGGGGTGCCCAAAGGGCATCAATAGCCCAGGCATCAAAAAAGAGATGAAAGTTAAGGGTGTTATCAATCGGGGCAGAGGTAATAAGAACAGGTAAAGCGAGTAAACATAAGGCAATCACTACCCAAACATATCTATTCACGATGCTTTGCCCTCCTCTATCTCTCAACGGTACGTTCATGAACCGTACCACTGGAAAAGGGAGGGAACAATCGTCAGTTTAAGTTAGTTGATTATGACCAACCGAGAGCTTTTGTGAGACTTTCTTTCTTGTTTTTCATAAAGAAAATTGCAAAAAGGCCCTGATTACCATCTACTAAAGAAATGATCAGACCGTTGCGTACTCCAACAACACGGCCAATACTAAATTTCTCGATCTCTTCAATGGGAACAGACCACACATTCTTTATCCGTTTAGTGGAGTTTTTATCCTGATTACGTTGAAAAAGAATTACCTCAGAATCGGTCACTATCAATCGCCCTCGCACTAAATCTTCACTAGTTATCGGAGGAACTTTTCCACAAAAAACTGAAAATTTAATGGGAGAAGTTACTACCGTTTCAACATCGCTTAGCGATACCCAATAAGTAAAACGGTAATACAAGTAGAGTAGTCCAAACATGAGAAAAAACATGGACCAGTAAGCCCACATCGCTATCTTATTCATAGGCATGAATACTACTATTGCAAATACTGCTAGCAACAACACTTTCAAAACAATTTTCATGATTGCACTATATCAAAAGGTTCATACCCTGTCAGCTCTTTTATACTTATATACTACTTGCTTCTTTACCTCCTTTTGATTACCTTCAACTTATGCATTTAATTCCTACTTATCCAGCAAAAATACCGTTAGAACTCGCTCACAAAGAAGAGTTGCAACCCTACTTACTAGAAAAACGTCATGGAATAAGTGAATTTTCCATGGCATCATTGTTTCCGTTTACGAAAAAGAGACATTATACTGTTAGTGCTTATACCGACACTAATGGAGAAAAAGCCTTTATTATTTTTGGATTACAATGGGATGGTGACAAAGAAGAGACCTTTGCAATGCTTCCATCAGGGTATCCGGGAAAAGAGTTATTTCAAGATGTATTTACAAAAGTTGATGAGATTAACACTATTAGCGAAGTATACCTCGCTGAGTGGGAACACCAATTGCAAACTCATCATCCTAATATGGTTCTAGAAGAAGACCGTGATAATGCCGATTACATCTATGATCGTAAAAGTTTGATTGATTTGGTTGGACAGAGTCTTCACAAGAAATTGGCCCATGCCTTACGATTTGCAGAAGAAAACCCCCATCGGGTACTCCTCCCAGCCCACCTTGCCCGCCCCTCCGACATGATTCGCATACTAGATTCTTGGAGTAAAGGGCGAGACCTGATTGAAGATTATAAAGCAACGGTATTAGCTATTGAAAACCAACAAGAGCTCGGACTACGGGGAATGGTACTCTATACTGACGACATCCCGGTTGCTTTTACTTTGGGAGAACCTGATGGAGAATCTCGCTTCGTCATTCACTTCGAAAAAGCAGATACAAAGTACCGAGGCATCTATCAGTATATTAATCGGGCATTTGTAGCTGATTTACCCGAGAGTGTTAAAGAGGTTAACCGCGAACAAGATTTGGGCATCCCCGGTCTGCGCCAAGCTAAGCTCACCTATCAACCAAAACATTTATTGATGAAATATAAAATTAGAACTAAAGATTAATCTTCGTCAGCTTGCTGTGCAAACATATTCATTAAGAGCGCCGCGCCCATCATCTCAGGTTGCTCCATACTTTTAAGGCTATCGACAAATTCTTGGAAGTCGACCAATGTTTCCAACATCATCAAGCGGACAAAAGCTTCATTGGACCGTTTAGAAGTAATTTCAAGTTTTTCACCATGCCTACGCATAACAAAAATCATCTCTTCCTTGCGTATTTGCCAGGAACGGACAGATCCCTCAATAGTGCGGAGAAAAAAGCCTTCAGCCCGAAATCCATCTGCGAGTGATCGTCTTAAGAAATCTGCTGCTCGCTCAGAGGGGAAACTTAATTCAATGGTGACCATATCGGACTCATCTGGAGTCTGCAACTTTTTACGATAGCCCGACCCCCCTTTGAACGATTGCACTAACAGCGGCGGCGCTGCCACGGAAGCTAGCAACATAGTCATAATAGCGACGCCAAACATATCCGGTCCTATCGCACCACTAGCTAAACCAATGCCAGCAACTATGAGCGTTACCTCGCCACGAGGTAACATACCGGCTCCAATACGAAATGCACCGCGTAAATTAAACCCAACAAACAAAGCTGGCAAACCGCAACCAACTAACTTGCCAATAAAAGCTAATATCGAAAAGAGAATTCCAAATCCTAAAACGGTACTGACCGCTTTAAAATCGACCATCATGCCCATTACAGCAAAAAATATAGGGATAAAATATTCTCCAACAGCTTTTATTCGTTCAGTGATTTCAGCTGAAACATCAGTCTGGCTGAAAGATAAGCCGGTAATATATGCTCCAATAATCATAGCTAATCCAGCCATTTCTGAAAGGCCTGCTAGTAGTAAAGCTATTCCAAAAGAAATTTCCGCTAACACACCTAAAGATTCCAATTTTTTCATCCGTTTCGTAAGATGCGGAGCAGCAAGAATGCCAACAACCATACAAAGGGCCCAAAACCCGACCGCTTTTAAAGCCACAACTCCGATTCCAGACCAGGCAACTGATCCTCCGCCCATTTCAACAGCCGAAACTCCCACAACAATAGAAAGTAGGACAATGCTAATAACATCATCTAACACTGCAGCAGCGAGGATAGTAACCCCTTCCGGGGAGGATATTTTTTTAGTTTCACCTAAAATTCTAGCGGTAATCCCTATCGAAGTAGCGGTACAAATAGTACCTAAAAATAGAGCTTCGGGATCCATTATGGAATGCACGGTCGGATGGAATATGACAGCAATTCCAGAACCGAGCAAAAACGAGACGACGACCCCTCCCAAACCAACTACAGAAGCTTTGCCACTGAATCGGATGAAGGTGGGCAAATCTGTTTCGAGGCCACTAGAGAAAAGTAACAGTATGGAACCCAGGGTGGCTATTCCATAGAGTTCAGGAGAAACAGGAATAGGTCCATCAACTAGAGGAAATAAAGGTCCGAGGGACCCCAAAGGAATGGCTCCTAGCACATAAGGCCCAACGATCATCCCCGCTACCAATTCGCCTAAGACTTTTGGTTGGCGGAGTATACGGGAAAAGAACCAACCATTTAACTTCGCGACTACTAAAATTACACCCAATTGAAGCACTAAAAACATCATTTCGTGTGCCATGGCCTACCTCAAAGTCCAAACACAGCGAGAACATCCTGTGCTGTCTTTGCAGCGAGCAATTGCTGGCGTGCTTCTTTTGTCTTAATTACTGTGCTAACTTCAGCTAAAAATTGGACGTGGGGACCAACTCGGTCAATAGGGGAAAGGGTCATGATAAATATCTGGCTCAGTTCACCATCAAGAGCTTCAAAATCTATCCCCTCACGTTTAATTCCAATACAAGCGACCAAATTTTTTACTGCTTTTGTTTTAGCATGGGGAATAGCAACACCATGTTGAATTCCAGTTGACATCTTTTTTTCACGTTCCATCAACGCAGCAAGAACCTCTTGTCTATCTGTAACTAACTTGGCAGCGACCAACAAATCGAGTAATTCACCTATTACACCCTCTTTAGTGGTGCTTTTTAGCTCAGTAGAGATAACCGCGGGGGTAAGGATATTTTTGATTTTCATACTAAATTAATACCATTATTACCCTTTTTTAGCAATATGCAGGACTGCCCTTGAAGCAAGACACAATCCCCTGAGGTATAGTCAGTGGAGGCTAATATGAAAAAACAAATCTATTGCATTGTGATCTTGGTACTTATTGCTACTTTTACTTTTACTGCGTGCGAGGAGACTTCTGGATCAACGACTCTTCGCCTAAGATTGACCACAAAAAAACAAATTAGTCGGGTCATAAGTCCAGAAGGGCAAGGGTTATCGATTACGGGGTATACTGTAAGTGGTAATGGTCCAAATGGCAAAACTTTCTCTGTTTCGACGCATAGTACGCAGGTCGATATTACCGGTCTCGTGATTGGAGCATGGGAAATTGAGGTCAAGGGATACAATCAACAAGGAACTTTAATTGCTGAAGGATCCGCATCTCATCATCTAACGACTAAAAACAATGTCGTGGAAGTAGTACTCAGTGATTTAGCGGGTACAGGGACAGTAAACATTGGTTTTTCTTGGGGAGATCCAGCCTATTCAAATATTACTTTCGAACTGAAACTTAAACCTCAAGGAGAAGAAGAGACAACTATTACAGAAGGAAAAACGGTGTACCCATCGACAGCATCTGCTCGTTACCAAGCAACCCTTCCTACAGGATCGTATGATCTTAGTTTTACTCTCTATTCAGATGGTACCAAGGTGGCAGGAGGAGTTGAAGCCCTCCGTATTTTACAAGGTTGTGCCACTGAGGGTGAAATCACAATTATTGTCGATAAAGAGACTCCTGAAGCAACCGGATTACTCATTTCTAGCAATATTGTAGAACCTGTCGAAGGTGTCATTCAAGGCGTTGAAGCTACGGTACTTCCTAATACCCCCATCACAGCTACGTTTACCAAAACAAGAGGAGGGGGACCCAAAAGTGTAACTATTGACTGGTATCTGGACGGGACTCATATTGCTAGTGGAAATTCATTACAATTTTCAACATATACAGGGGCTCATAGACTTGATGTAGTAGCTCAGACAGAGTTATTGGGTAGTGTGGGCTCTGAATCAAAATCTTTTCGGGCCTCGGTTGAATCGTTACAAGGGACCCCTTTTTCGGTATTAGCTATTAACGATGGGGATTATGATACTAATGAACAAGAATATTGGCTTACTGGTGTTACCGACATTGCATTCATGCGGGATGGCCGTCTTTTTATAGCAAGTTCAAAAGGGCTCCAATTGTGTGAAATTAAGCAAGATTCATTACTAGTGATCAACAATTTTTCCAGCACAAGCCCTGAGACTTCACCTCTAATTGATCGCTATCCAACTAATGGTATTACCGATATTGTTGTAGATACGATTGATGATATTGTATGCACGACTGCAAGGAATTTGGGAACGGTCGTTGTCTATAAATACAATGCATCAGTGGCTGATTTAGAAAAAATAGCAGTATTCGATACTACTTCTAATCTTTGGGGTAGTTCCATTACAAATGTTGATCTAGATACTGGGTTAAACACCCTCTATGTAGCCGATTCCATTGCTAATCGACTTTATTATAGTACTTACACTAGTGAATCAGTTGGAGATTTTACCTCTAATAAATTATTCCATCTCGATTATGATGTAATCAATCCCACGTACTTAACTGTAAGTTCTGATGGCCAACGCATCGCAATTACCTGCCCAACTAACAACACCTTCCACACTTATAAAGTCACCCGTTCTGCTACTCTAGATCCCATTATATTCCCAGAAACAAATAACATCATGGCCGAATCATCGGCTGGAGGCCCCTATATGGCAAAGATTGTGGGTAATTTATTACAGGTGGTCATGGAGGATGGAATCCATCTTTATAGTCCTCCAGTATCGGGGAAATATTGGATCTACGAACACAAATTATCTGATGACAATTCTCCAGTACAAAATGTATGCTATGACTCCAGCTATTCAAAAGGGTGGGTAATCCATGGTGGCAGTCAACCTCATGTTGCCAAAGTTTCTCTATATAATGGATGCCCAACATACGATTCAGGTATTACAGCCACAGGAATCTATCAACCGACAGACATTGCCTATTCTCCCAAGGGTAATTTCCTAAGCATTAGTGGAAATGATCAACTAAGACTGCTCAGGATCTCAGACAATTGAGAAAATTTACCAAGTTGTCTCTGAAGACCGTGTCAATATTGTACACGGCCTTCTCTTTATGCGATTACGAATTTGTGGGTAGATGTAAGAAAAATGCAACTAGTAGAGTAATTACAGATACTACCAAAATTCCCATCCCTAGGCCCCACGCCGTAATAAAGAAACCTAATAACAATGCAATAACTACAGCGACCAAAGTTTCTGCCTGCGATTCAACCGACAATAAAGTTGCCATAGAAGATTGGTCCATCCGTTCGGTAACATACGCTATGCCCATTGGTTTACGTAGGTTTTCAATAGTGTAAATGCCAACATAAAGGAAAATGGCAATTAGAGGGACCCCTAATAAATAAGCTACAGCACTTAAAATACCAAAAGAAACTCCCCAGAGTAACAGTCTATTCAAAGGGATGGCTAAAGTAGTGTAACGCTCTGAAATTCTACCCGAAGAACGGGAGGCGTAGGCAGTAAGCAAATAAAGCAGAGCATACACTATTCCAGTAATCAAAGCTGTTCTCTGCTGATCTTGCAAGGCTAATAAGATTGGTAACCCTACAGCAAAAGTCTTTAAAATAGGCTGCAAATAATCTTTGCAAGCTTTATAATAGCCACTATAGAGGGCTTGGTTGGCTATTGCACGCAATAAATCAGGATTCTTTATACTTTTCAGAGTTGCTTTAAGTACATGTACTAATTCTCCAGAAAAAGTCTTGTCACTGGAATGCCTTAACCCATCAAGATTGGCCGGGTAACTGAGCACCAATAAGAGATCGAGTACGTAGGGAATAATAGTGAACAAAAAGATTGGTGCATACGATCCTTGCCAAAACACTAGGGCGCCAGCGATTAAAGCCGAGAGCGCAGATCCTACTTGGCTCCATGCCCGAGTATGCCCATAATAGTAGGTTTTAAGATGGCCCCAATTATGCATTTCCAAATATTCGAAAATCATTGCTTTATGGGTTCCCGTGCGGAAAGCTTCACCCCATGCAAAAAAGATCATCGCGAGCGCTAAAGTCCAATAAGAATGAGCCAAAAAGAAAATAATGAACGATAAAATGTAGGCTATAAAGGAGCTTGCCATGATTCGACGCCTTCCTAAGCTATCGGCAGCCGCTCCTGAAGGAATCTCAATTAAATTTATAGAAATCTCCCTAATGGCATACAAGGTCCCAATTTCTGCATAGGTAAGTCCTTTTTCTAAGAAAAATAGTAGTAAAAACGGTTCAAAAAAACGCAGATTCTTTAAAAATCCATAAGCACAAAACTTATAGAATTGTCTATTCTTCTCAAATCCTTCACTTTTCTTTCTTCCAGCCATGCTAGTACCCCTCTCAATCTTTGCTCTAGCATAAAACAAATAGCATAATAATAAAAGAAATATAAAAACTATTGACAAACCTAGCTTATTGGTGTATTAGTGTAGTAGTACACTATAAGGAGCTGCTCATGATACATATGCACAACATCGGTTTCCAATATGGTAAAAAACCGCTGTTTAACGCCCTCGACCTCGCTATCCAAAAGGGGAATATCTATGGCCTCTTAGGCATGAATGGAGCTGGAAAAACAACCTTGCTAAAAATTCTCTCTGGGCAATTATTTCCGCAAGAAGGGGATGTACAAGTCTTAGGGTATAACCCAGTTTTACGCCAAAAAGCAATGTTGGAAGACCTCTTTCACCTACCGGAAGAATTTTTTCTCCCATCCATGAGAGGCGATCACTATCTAACCCTCTACGCCCCATTTTATCCGAAATTTGACCACACAGCTTTTCAAAATTATTGTACTGACTTTGGTCTTGATCTCAAACAAAAATTACATGAACTTTCGTTCGGCCAGAAAAAGAAATTCCTCCTCTCATTTGGACTAGCTTCACAAACAGCACTTGTAATTCTAGATGAACCGACTAATGGATTAGATATTCCCTCCAAAAGTCAATTTAGAAGAACCGTGGCTTCAGCAATGACTCAAGAAAGGACCTTTATTATCAGCACGCATCAAGTGCGTGACATGGAAAATTTAATTGATCCAATTATTATAATTCACTCAGGTAGGGTTGTCTTGGAGGCCAGTTTAGCCAGTCTAGCTCAACAATTCACCATAGAAGTAGAAAAAAGCGAACCAACCGGATCCCACATAATTTACAGTGAAAAGATCCCTAGCGGATGGGTAACAATGCAACAGCGTAATGAAGAATCACTTGAAACTCCGATAGATTTAGAGACTCTCTTTAACGCTGTTATCGCCAATCCACAAGCTTTTACACATATGAGGAGGGAGACCCTATGAACTTTTTACGTGTAATAAACAAAGAAATACAAGAAAATAAACGCAGTTTACTTATCTATAGCCTCACTATTTTCCTAGTCCT
>JAQVOO010000246.1 GCA_028702575.1 Sphaerochaetaceae bacterium | reverse complement strand
TGGTTTTTGGTGGGTTTGGGCGAAATATTTTCAACCCAGCCATCACGGCTCGCGCGTTCGTCTACATCAGTTTTGGCGTTCCGATGACGTCTCGGTTTATCCTTCCGCAAACCACAATCAACTATTTTCCAGCTGGCTTTGGTACTTGGTTGACACAAGCTGATGCTATTTCAGCCGCAACTCCCCTTGTGACCAAAACTTCTTCTTACCTCAATCTATTACTTGGAAATGTAGGTGGAAGTTTTGGTGAAGCTAGTGCGGTGCTTATTCTTTTAGGGGGAGCTTATATCCTCTACAAAAAGAATGCTAACTGGAAAATTGTCATTGGTTCTATTGGCTCCTTTTTACTATTACAGACTATTTTTTGGGTAGCAGGTACTCGCAATGCGGTTGATCCACTCTATGCTCTCCTGAGCGGTAGTTTCTTATTGGGGGCCTTTTTCATGATTACCGATCCAATATCGTCCTCTCAATCGACTGATTTAGGTCGCTGGATATATGGAATTATGTTTGGCCTTTTAACTGTGGTGATTCGCGTTTTTTCCAATTGGCCGGAAGGTATCACATTTGCAATTCTGCTGGCCAATATGTTCGCGCCTCTCCTCGATCATTACTGCAAACAGGCTAAAGCAAAGAAAAAAGTTAAAGAGAAAGCTAAAGCAGGAGGTGCCGCATGAAAACTCAAAATTTTTATATGCGAAGAATTCATCCGCTAGTTTTCATGGCCGTCGTCACTATTATTTGCATACTTCTTACCGCATCACTGCACCTATCAACATTTGACCGAGTAAAAAATAATGAACAGTTCTTTCTTCGGCGCAGTATCCTTGATGCTGCAGCCATAGAACATGATGGTCAACCCGGAACAGTGGCTACGCTCTACCAAGATTCGGTAACGGAAACGAACGGAGTGTATCAGGTAAAAGGAAGCGATGGAACTATGCGCTATGTAAGCCAACTTACTGGACCCGGGTTATGGGGACCTATTACCATCATGGTTGGTTTTGCAGAGGACCATAAAACTCTTACTGGGGTCTCTATTGTCAGCCAAAACGAAACTCCTGGCCTTGGCGCTCGGATTGAAGAGCCTTGGTTTACCCGTCAATTTGTTGGTAAACAAGGCCCTTTCCGTAGAGTTGAAGAGGGTACTGCCGATAGTCCAGAAGAGATGGATGGGATTACCGGTGCCACTCGCACGAGTGAATCTTTTAAAAATATAATGAACCGCGCTATTACTGAAAGCGCAACTAAGTCAGGGGGGCAATAATATGGCTGCAGGTATGAAGAAAAAGACATTCTTAGCTCCATTGGGAAAAGACAACCCTGTTTTCGTGCAGATTCTTGGTATTTGTTCAACACTGGCTGTGACTAACAAACTCGAAAACACTATGGTTATGGTGTTAGGGGTAATGTTTACTATAGCACTTTCAAGCTGGACCCTTTCATTGGTTCGAAAATGGATTCCTTCTCGGATCCGGATGATGGTAGAAACGATGGTTATTGCAACCTATGTTATAATTGTTGACATTTCTCTTAAAGCTTTTTATCCAGAGATGTGGAAGCAACTAGGTCCGTATGTGGGATTAATTATTACTAACTGTATAGTCATGGGACGTGTAGAAGCGTTTGCGCTGCAAAACAAACCCACCCTTTCGCTTATTGATGGCTTAGCTAGCGGTATGGGATATGGTTATGTCTTATTGAGTATAGCCTTCGTCCGTGAGTTATTAGGAACCGGCTCGCTTTGGGGCTTCAAGATTCTAGGTTCTTGGTGGACGAACTGGTCCATCATGGTTATGCCGCCAGGAGGGTTCTTCATGCTCGCCATATTCATTTGGATTGTCCATGAGAGCTTCCTTAAGAAGGGAAAGGAGGAAGAACATGCCTGATATGCTATTTCCAGTTGCAGTCTTTTTTGCTGCAATATTTACTGACAACATCCTATTAACTAACTATTTGGGTATGTGCTCGTTTCTTTCGGTATCTAAAGAGTTAGAAACTTCAGCTGGTCTTGGTATTGCAGTTACCTTTGTTTTGGCAGTGACTACTGCTCTTAACTGGGTTGTATACCATTTAGTCCTCGTCCCATTCGAACTTGAGTATTTACGATTCATCGTGTTCATCATTATAATTGCAGCCTTCGTCCAACTCATTGAAATGGTAATTGAACGTTACAGTGAAGGCCTTTATTTTGCTTTGGGTATTTTCCTCCCACTCATTACCGTAAACTGTGCTATTCTCGGCGCAAGTTTATTTATGATAATTAGAGACTATTCATTTATTACCAGTTTCTTTTTCGGACTCGGTAGTGGAATCGGCTGGTTTATAGCTATCATGGCAATGGCTGGAATTCGACAACGCCTAAAAAATGCTAAAATACCACCAGGGCTCGATGGTGCTGGAATTGCCTTGGTAATCGCTGGGTTTATGGCGATGGCATTCATGGGGTTCTCTGGCATGATTCAAATCTCATAGGAGGAAAAGATGATAGAAACATTGCTAATCAGTGTACTGATCATCACACTCATTGCCAGTGTGTTAGCTCTGCTCATGGTTATTGCGGAAGCAACGGTCGGCAACTATGGGGTAGTAAAGATTACCATCAATGATTCCAAAGAGTTTGAGGTTATAGGGGGACAACCACTCTTAAAAACATTGAATAGCGAAGGGATCTTTATTCCTAGCGCTTGCGGAGGGAGGGGTTCCTGTGGGCTTTGCAAAGTGCAGGTTCTTGAAGGTGGTGGTAATTATCTTCCTACAGAACTGCCTTGGATCAATGATGAAGAAAGAAAAAACCAAGTCCGCATTTCATGTCAGCTTAAAGTTAAAAACCCTCTCAAAATTAAAATACCCGAAGAGCT
>JAQVOO010000245.1 GCA_028702575.1 Sphaerochaetaceae bacterium | reverse complement strand
CGCTGGCTTAGCAGCCTACAGTGCCTCTTTTGATGAAATTACCTGCCTTTGCATGCAAGGTGGCCAGGGAGAATCAAAACACTGGGCATGTAACGATCCTCCACAACGTGTGGCCCCCTATGACAAGCCCCCCCCTTCTGTAGCTGAATATCGCAAACAGGGTGCTCGGGTAGTGGAACTTCACCCGATGACCATGATGCAGAACGCAAGAATATGGAGGGATCTCGCTTGTCCTCTCACACGCAGGAACTGTGGGACCATTGGAAACTTGGAAATCAGAAATGGTCAGTATTTGGCACCCAGGTTGGCATGAAAACCCGTTTGGCATGCGCCTTTCAGCTTATATGATCGGTAAAAATATAACAGACTCGAGTGTCCCGATATCACTACTAGCCGATCACCCCAATGTCGTCTTCCACTATCTACGACCCAACCTAGGTTCGTGCATAGCTGGAGCACACTAAAAAGAGGTAAGACATCCCTAATCTGCAGCCTTTTACCCCCGGCTAAGCCATCCTTTTAACCAATTGAAGGCTTCCTCCTGCATCGCCACGTCGAAGCGGTGGGGGCCGTCATGGTAGGAGAAAGAGAAGGAATCAGTTCGCCCTGCTTTTGCATAGGTAGCTTTCAATACAGCTTCAGCTCGTTTTACCTGATCTAACGTGAACAACGTATCATGGATACAACTTTGCACGAGAGCTGGCTTGGGAGCGTGCATAGCAAGAATATCGGCAAACTCCATCAGTTTAGGAAGCCCTGGAATAGTATACATCCAAGTATGTGTAAAAGCTTTCTGCAAGATAAAATCAGCCCAGGTTGTCATAAAGCCAGCCGAGACTGCACATTGGATACTAGGGGAACTCCCCGCCAGATAATTACTACGTAAACCGCCTAGACTGAGCCCACAACAGCCTACTCTACGCGTATCAACATCATCTCGCGAGGAGAGTATCTGCAAAGCAATGCGGTCTTCAGCTAAAGTAATCCCTGGCCATGTAAGTCCACTAGTAAAGATGCTCTTGGCAATAACTGTTTCCATTCGTCGAGCAAATTCATTGTATTGTGCTAAAGTCTCTAGTTCAGGGTCCTCTTCTAGCATAATGCAATCAATTACGACCTTAGGCATCTCTTCAGGAAGAATACGGCGGCTCTCAAAGGGGAACACATCATGCACTAAAACTGCAAAACCTAATTTAGCCAGTTCATTCGCCCACGCTCGTCCTCCATAAAATTCCTTCTGATAATCTAGGACAGGACTTGGCGTCCCATTTTCAATTCGGATAATTTTATTTTTACCGTACCGTTTATTTACTCCGTGGTCATGTAAACCCAAGACTGCAGGCAGTGGACCTTTATGGTTTTCTGGTTTAAGAAAGTAAGCTTCAGTAGCAGGGCCAAACGGAAGCTGCCAAGAAAGTTTTTCAATCTGTAAGCCATCATAATTTCTGGTCCACAGCAATGCAACTTTAGGGACAGCGAGCTCAGGGGCAAGGACAAAACTTTCAAACACTTTACGGGCTTGTTCACGCCACTTCTCTACATCTTTATAAACTGGGTTTAAAAACGAATACTCAGGCACACGCTCCGGATTCATTTGCTCGGCTAACCAGCAACTATAATCTCCAAGCAATAATGGTGTTTTAGACATAACAAACCTCTCTATTTTTTAATTTCTACTGCTATCCCCCGCATATCCCAAGCTGCTTTAAGCATCGCAAAGTATTTATTGTTTGGTAGATAATCGGGCACTGAATTGCCGGTTCCCAAAGCAAAAGAGCCTTTACTGGCAGTTTTCTCTAGTAGTGCACGTGAACGATTATAGACGGCTTCTTCTGATTCCATAATCATAAAGTTCACGTCAATTCCGCCGAGGATCGCAATTTGGTCATGGTAGAGATCCCAAGCTTGTTCTACTGGCATAATAGCATCTTCATACGAGTGTTTACCCTCATAGTTAGCAGTAATCCAATCAAAGACTGGATAAACGTTGCCACAGCTATGCAGTAGCGCTGGTTTATTTTGGGCATGAATTGCTTCAGCAATTTTTACATGCCAAGGTATTAACCAACGTTCCATCTGTGCTGGTGATAACAACGTTTGGGTGTTAAAACCCCAGTCATCGTTTGACAGACAGGCTCCCACAGCATCAAAAGTGGCTACTTCGCTATAATAACGGACTAAACGACTTCCCACAGCCTCAAAGAGGGCCTCAACGAGGCCCTCTTGATCAACCATCATATAACACAAGTTTTCATAACCAGTTAATGAAATTACGACCTCTTCAACGCCACCGTGGGCACAAGCTACAAACTTCATCCCTTCGGGAAGGTGTTTGGCAACTTGATCAATATAACGATAATCACCAGTAGTATAATCGGGCCAAGGGTAGGCTTCAAAAGCTTCCCAGGAATCGATTCGGGAACCTTCATTTAACGAGTAGGTTCTTTTATTATCATCATGCTCACGTAGTTCGGGAAAAATGTGAGCTTGAGGTGGCATCAAAGTAGCATAATCGTAGCCAAGGCGGTGAAAAGTTAACATCATTTTCATCCGCTCCATAAACTCAACATCGCCGGCAGGAATCTCTGAATCGTCAACTACTGCATTGTAGACATTGTCGTTCATGAAGTATTCAAATAGAACGGGGCGTGAAGGGCTTTTTCGCTCTAGTACCGTCAGTAACTCTGAAAAATCGCTTTGCAATGTAATTCTCCTAACTATATCCCAACAATATGGGTAAACTTTACTATTATTCCTACAAACAAGAGCGTACTAGTCGTCTTGATTGACTGTACACTTAGGTTTTTCCTATGATACAACTAAATGGAAAAGAGAGGAACACTAGATGGAAAAGACCTTATATATCCCAGAAATTTTGGAAGCCCGCCTAGAATCTG
>JAQVOO010000244.1 GCA_028702575.1 Sphaerochaetaceae bacterium | reverse complement strand
AACAGTAAGTTAGAGATCGTAGCTGACTGGCAAGATCCCTTCAAAAAAGGTGTAATTTATTATGTAGAAAAAGGGCGAGTCCGTGGTGTTCTCTTATGGAATGTGTGGGACACGGTTCCAGCCGCACGTGCTCTTCTTAGTGAAGCAGGACCGTTTAAACCTAAAGATCTCATTGGTAAATTATAATAAAAATAGTAAAAGAGAGGATATTGCAATTATAGAGAAACATAAATCGAATGCAAAGGGAAAGCTTAGAATCTATGTGACTAAACTTTTGTAAATAAATGGAACTAGGTTCCAACGTCAGATTCGCTCTCCATACAGGGAGTGCTTTTAAAAAATATATAGGGAAACAGCATGAATAAACACGATAGTTCAGACACTCTTGAGTACCAGGCCACAATGAAACTGCTGGAACGGCATATCACAGATGAACAGTTTGCTAAATTTGAAGGTTATGCTGCAGAAATCTTTACTGCGCTTGGTTTAGATATACATACACCTGCCACAGAAGATACTCCTAAACGCTTTATAAAAGCGATGTTTGACATCACAGAGGGGTACGATGGCGATCCTAAGCTGTCAAAAGCTTTTGATACGGAATGTCACGATATAGTTGATTGCAGGGCCAGCCAAATAATCCAAGGACCAATTCCATTTTCCTCTTTGTGCGAACACCACGCCCTTCCTTTCTATGGAAGAGTCTATGTGGGTTACATTGCCCATGAAAATATTATTGGAATTTCCAAACTCACCCGACTCGTACGGCTTTTCTCGAAGCGATTTGCGGTTCAAGAACGTATTGGTCAAGAGATTGCAAATATGTTGGACGAAATGGTTCACCCGCATGGTATCGCAATTTATATTGAAGCCCATCATATGTGTATGGAGTTACGCGGTGTTCGAGAAATAACGCCGATGACGCGCACCACAGTTTGGCGGGGTTCTTATAGTGAAGATCCAGCTCTCAGGGCCGAGTTCTTTACAACTTGTGGGTTAACCCATCATGAAAGAAGATAAATTTGTTTTGGTAACTGGAGGAGCTCGTCGCATAGGACGCTCAATTGCCCTAGCTATTGCCCGCTCAGGTATAGATGTTGCCCTCCATTACTGGCAGTCTCAAGCAGAAGCTGAAAGCCTTTGTATAGAGATTGAAGCACTGGGAAGAAAAGCAATTATGGTACAGGCAGATCTTACACAGCCAGCAGAAATAGATGAACTGATCTCCCGTGTATTGGAGCAGGGTTCATTAGTGGCACTAGTTAATAACGCTTCTATTTTCGAAAAATTAAGTTGGGAAACCACCAATTTTGAGGATTGGAATCGGCATTTGATGATTAATCTAACTGCCCCTTTTCTACTCAGCCAAGCGTTTGCCCGTTCGTTGCCCCCTGGCGAACAGGGGCGAATAGTTAATTTGCTTGATTGGCGGATTTCGCGACCTGACCCGAATCATCTTCCATACAGCATCAGCAAATCGGCTCTGGCTTCATTAACCCATTCTTTGGCAGTAGCACTAGGTCCACGCGTTATCGTAAATGGTTTAGCACTGGGAGCTGTTTTACCACCCATTGATGGGAATTTAGACCAAAACATAGTAGCTAACATCCCTGCTGGACGTTGGGCTAATCTTGAAGAAATTGATCAGGCTCTCATGTTTTTGTTAACGGGACCCACTTACATAACTGGTGAAATCCTTTTTGTGGATGGTGGTCGCCACCTACTTTAGGAGGTAACATGGATCAAATTTTTATTAAGGACCTAGTTGCTCGCGGCATTATTGGGGCTAATGATTGGGAGCGTGAAAAACAACAAGAGATTTTGATCAATGTTGTTTTATTTACCAACATCCATGCCGCTGGAATAAGTGATGATATTCAGGACAGTGTGAATTACCGAACGATTGCTAAAAAGCTGTTACGGCATGCTGAAACTGCTCAGCGATACACTGTAGAAGCTTTGGCTACAGACCTTGCCCGGCTGTGTCTTGAAGATCCTAAGGTTACCAAGGTTCGTATCCGTCTAGAAAAGCCTGGTGCGGTGCGCTTTTCAAGTTCTGTAGGAGTTGAGATTGAACGAACCAGAGAGGATCTCATATGAACCAGAATGAGCAACGCGTCTGCTTACTTCTAGGATCAAATATTGAACCAGAAGTTAATCTTTTCCAAGCGGTTAATCTTTTACGTCAGCAAATGACGGTGTTACAAACCTCTTCTGTCTGGGAATCAAGGGCCATTGGGTCTGATGGTCCCAACTTTCTCAATGCTGCGATGTTAGCTACGACTACAAGGGATGCCGAAAACCTCAAGGAACAAGTGTTACGTCCCTTGGAGGCGAGCTTAGGGCGCATCCGCACAGAAGATAAAAACGCGCCGCGCACAATAGATATTGATCTCATTTTATTCAACCAGCAATTGTTGGACCCTTGTTTGTGGGGCTATGCCCATAGTGCTGTTCCTGTAGCGGAACTTTTACCTGACTATCAGTCGGCAACGGGAGAGTGTCTCAAGGATAGTGCTGTGAGCTTAGCTAGCAAGACTCCAATTACAATGCGGAAAGATCTTTCTGGCTATCCGTTTTCAACCGTATTTCGAAAAACCATATATAAGGAGTAAGCGATATGGACAAAACACAAACGAATCGTCGTCGTATACAATATACAGAAGTTGCCCCTGAGGGGACTGGATTTTTGAGCGGACTAGAGAAGTACATAGAAAGTACGACTTTAGAACCACTGCTTGTGGAGTTGGTGAAAATACGTGCTTCACAAATTAATGGTTGTGCCTTTTGTATTGATATGCATACAAAAGATGCTCGCGATAAAGGAGAGAGTGAGCAACGCCTGTATGCGGTGAGTACTTGGAGGGAAGCACCCTATTATAGTCCCCGTGAACGCGCAGCAATTGAGTGGTCAGAGG
>JAQVOO010000243.1 GCA_028702575.1 Sphaerochaetaceae bacterium | reverse complement strand
GCTAATTCGACCAGTTTTCGTTTGTCCAAAACCCTAAACGCTGGTTGATTTAATTTTCTAGCAAGTGTATCACGGGCTTCAAAAAACCACTTAAGGAAAATCTTTTGTTCAAACTTTAAGTAACGGTACCCATTAAGCTTTTCCCACCCGGGACGCTCAGGTCGTTTTTCCAAAGCGACCGACTGTTGTAATAGAGCATTTTTCTCGACTAAGCCTGCTTTATGTAACTCACGATCCAACACTTCTCGTATAGCAAACAGATTTTCAACGTCGGAAAGGGCGTACTGAATTAATTTTGGACTGATGGGCCGCTTTAACCAATTTGCTTTTTGGTTCCCCTTCTTCCCCGTAACAGGCGGTAATTTTAAGCACCGCGCAACAAGTCCACTTAAATTCCCTTCATAACCAAGGAGCTGAGCACTTACGCGCACATCATATACTCCCTCAAGTTGCACGTTATATTGCTTACGAAGCAGCGAAGCATCACTGGCACAGTCGAACATTACTTTCTCTAGATTTGGATCTAGAAACAGTTGTTTTAGGGCCGTCGGTGAAACTTTGAAGGGATCAATTAAAAAATAGGAAGCACCATCAAATATTTGCACTAAGCAGAGATGCTCACCATAGATATGAAGGTTGAACTCACCTTCAAAATCCATGGCAATAGAAGTTACACCTCGTGTTTTCCAATCATTTAATAGAGAGAGCAGGGAGGCATCTGAAGCAATCATAGTATAATGTAACATGAATTACATTATACCACGTTTAGAAATAAATAATCAGGTGAGACTTACGGCACAGACTTCGGTATAACCAGATTTAAAATAATCCCTAATAGCGTTGCCAAAGCAACTCCTCCCATCTGGAATTCCATATTTGGCCCCAGAGGGAACGCTACCAACCCTCCACCTATACCGACAACTAGAATTACTGAGGAGATGGTAAGGTTTCTTTTATCTTTGTAATCAACCCCACTTTCAACTAAGTTCCGTAGACCACTAGAGGCAATAATTCCAAAAAGTAGCATCGAAATACCACCAATAACTGGCGTCGGAATGGTTTGAATGAGGGCTCCAAATTTGGGCAAAAACGAAAGAATAGAGGCAAAAACAGCGGCCCCTCCAATAACCCACACACTGTAGACCCGTGTAATTGCCATAACTCCAATATTTTCGCCATAGGTCGTATTCGGTGGTCCTCCCCAAAAAGCCGCCCACGCAGTGGCAATACCGTCGCCAGCTAAAGTCCTATGCAGACCGGGATCGAGAGTAAAATCTTTTCCAACTACATTTCCTAACGTAATCGTATCTCCTAAGTGTTCTGCAACAGTTGCCAGTGAAACGATAATAAAGGTTAACATCGCAATGATGTTAAATTTTGGGAATTGGAAAACCGGTAAACCGAACCAAGGAGCCGCTTTTACAATCGTGAAATCTATCAACGCATAGGCAGGAAAAATTGACCCCATAATGAGGGTAAAGAGATATCCACTCACCAATCCAATCAAGATGGGGATAATACTAAAAAATCCGACAAGAAAGATATTGGCTACAACTGTAATAGCTAAAGTAACCACAGCAATTGAGAGAATAACCAAACTATAGTTACCTGCACTATCATTCATCGCCATCCCCATAGCAGTAGGGGCAAGGTTCAATCCAATTACAATAATAACTGAACCAATAACAACTGGAGGAAGGGCTCTTTTGATCCAATTTAGACCAGCAACCTTAATCGTAGCTGATATTATTAAGTAAAATAGACCTGCAGCTACCGCTCCGCCCATCGCATACGGAACGCCATATGCCGCTGAGATAGAAATAAGAGCTGGAATAAAAGCAAATGAGGAACCTAAGAAAGCTGGAACTTTAGCCCCAGTTATTAGAATATACATAAGAGTACCTGTCCCGGCGGTAAAGAGTGCTGATGAAACACTGAGCCCTGTTAGGATCGGAACCAGCACCGTGGCTCCAAACATAGCAAACACATGCTGTATACTCAGTGGTATCCATCTGGAAAGAGGTGGTCTCTCATTTGGCAAATAAATTGTGTGATTTCCCTGCATAGTCAAAATACTCCTTTCTATAATTTCCAGGTAGTGTACCTAATAGATTGTTTCTCTGCCAAGAGGGGAAAGCCTATTTTTTATATTTTCATGCTTACTTAGGATAGTCAGTACTAGAAAGAAGATATATAACAAAGAACTCTTCCAAAGAACGGTTGGGACCCATATCATTACGATACATCCGTATTTTAGCTGCTTGTTGCCGATTCATATAACTCTTGTATAATGCTAGCGCCGGATCTAACTGGGAAGCTTGTGTCTCAGTCTTTCCCAACATTTGCCAGGCTGTAGTACGATCAACAACTTGAATCCCTTCCATTACCATCCGTGATCGTAGTGTGATTAACTCCTCATAACGTAGATCAAAGATAAATTCTTCAAGCGCATGTGCAATTCCATTCTGATTCGAGATGTTAGAGAGAAAATCAACCCACACCGGCGGAAGCAACGTATTCAACCTCATAATCTCCATAGTCCCTAATAATGTCCCCAATACCGGCACAACAGAGTGACGAGCTTGCCAGAGTTCACGGATAGCAAGAGCAAATGTCTCGAGATACCCACTGGTACGATGATCCCACATCATAATAAGCTCATGCACAGCAGGTTGTACCCAAGGTGCATCAATATCTTGTTCTGAAATCAGGGCAGTATAGAGATCTTCGGCCATAAGGGTAAATAGCAAATCATGATATTCTTGCTCAATGCCCTTTCGACACGGTTCCAGCTCTTCTATAGTTTCTAATAATTTGATGAGCAAACCAAACAAATGGAGTTTTGAGACGGTAAAACCATGCCCCAAAACAGCTTTCGTAGGTAAATTGACCACGTGGTTAAGCCCTTGAGAGCTAAGTTTACGGGC
>JAQVOO010000058.1 GCA_028702575.1 Sphaerochaetaceae bacterium | reverse complement strand
ACATACATAAGGCATTCTCCCTTGTTCATCTTGCTTTAACCAACTATGCTAGTAGTATCATGATACGTCTCATCGTCTTCCTTGGCAACAAAGGCTCACAATACACCCAAACGAGGCACAACATGGGATGGATCTTTCTCGAAGCGTTCTTGAAAGAGACTTCACTACCTAATTGGCAAGAGAAATTTCATGGTCAGTTTGCCCGAGTTACTATTGCTGAAAGAGAAATTCTTATTTTAAAACCAATGACTTTCATGAATGAAAGTGGACGTAGCGTCGGTGCTATGAGTCGTTATTTTGGGATTGAACCGTCTGAGATTTTAGTCGTCCATGACGATATCGAACTCGATTTTTTGACCATTAAACTCCAACTCGGTGGAGGCTTGGCAGGTCATAATGGGTTAAAATCGATTCGGCAAGACATAGGAATCCATGATTTTTTTCGTCTAAAATTGGGCATAGGCCGTCCTGAACGAGGCTCGGTGGCTTCATATGTGTTGGGCAGATTTTCTGAAATCCAACAGGCTCAATTATCATTGATCTGTGACAAGGCGTTACTCCTTATGCATTCGTGGTTTTTGCAAGGATGCCCAACTGAAACTTTACCACAAACCGTCAAAGTGGGATTATAGGAAATGTTGTTGACTGGTACACTGATGACGGCGATACTAGAAGTGACCTTATGTTAAAAGGAAGTTACTACATAAATAGGGAGAAAAATCATGGAAGTAAGAGATTTTAGAATTGCATTAAAAACCCGTCAAGATATCAATTATCAAGAACCAGTATTTGCAATTAACGAAGATCTTTCACTTTTATATGAAGAAGCAAAAATTCTTGCCCACACCTATAATAAAAAACAAAAAAAAGCCGAAAGAGAGTCTTATATCTCAGCAGCCAATTTGCATGCGGCCGGGATATTGCACCTCCTCTACCAGAATGTTGTAACTCAATATTTGTTTGAACAAGATCAAGATTTTTTCACCCGCTTAACACCGCAAATAACTCGCAATCATTCATCACATGAAGTATTAATCTTTTTTGCCCGTGAGTTTCCCTCTCCTATCTTACACACACAACAACCAACTGCACCTTACCTTATGGAAGAGACTGCTAGAGGCTTTTTCATCCACCACGTTATGCTTGAAAACCCAGCGTTATTACGAGCGGTTAAACCATTTGTTAAACCAGAAGGAATCCAATTCCCGGCCGCATCAGTAGCTGTTTCCGCATTAATGGGCGGTTATACAAAATCGACGCCTAGGATTGGAGAACATGATGAAGACCTTTTTTCTTTCCTAACTAATCCAGCTAAAACCTATCCCGATTCTCTTATTGATCAAATTAATTACATTCTACGCCACTGGAAAGAAATCCTCCCTGGGTATCTAAAGACTTATCTCTTGCGAGCTCTCGATTATATCCAAGAAGAGGAAAAACCTCGTTTTGCGGGAGGGGGGCCTGGTCCTATTACAGTGCCAGCCTATGGCTCTGGTACTCTAGAGTATGAAGCTTACAGTGCCGATCAGAACTGGATGCCAAATGTGGTGATGTTGGCAAAAAGCACCTTAGTATGGTTAGATCAGTTGTCTCGAAGTTATGGATCAAAAATTGAAACTCTTGATCAGATTCCTGACCATGAATTAGATCTCATCGCCCAACGAGGTTTTACTGGGTTATGGTTAATAGGTCTTTGGGAACGAAGTGCTGCTTCGAAAAGAATTAAAAACTTAAGTGGGAATGCAGAGGCAGAAGCCTCAGCTTATTCACTAAAAAGCTACGATATTGCCACTAATATTGGAGGATGGGCTGCTTTACACAACTTAGATCTCCGTTGTAAGGCCCGTGGTATTAGATTGGCTAGCGACATGGTACCAAACCATACGGGCCTTGATAGTGATTGGGTTTTACACCACCCCGAATATTTCATTCAAAGTCAGTATCCACCCTTTCCTTCTTACACCTACAATGGTGAAGATCTTTCTCCAGATCCAGAAATTGAAATAAAAATAGAAGATCACTATTTTGACCGTAGCGATGCGGCAGTTACCTTCAGAAGAGTCGACAAGAAAAACCAGACAACCTCGTATATATTCCATGGAAATGATGGGACTTCAATGCCCTGGAATGACACGGCCCAACTTGATTTTTTGAATCCAAATACCCGTGAAGCTGTTATGCAACAAATTCTCCATGTTGCTCGTAACTTCCATATCATCCGCTTTGATGCTGCTATGACTTTGGCAAAAAAACATGTACAACGATTATGGTATCCTCAACCAGGAAGTGGTGGTGATATCCCCGGCCGTACGGGGGCTGGTTTGACCGATGAAGAATTTTTCAAGAGAATGCCACATGAATTTTGGCGGGAAGTTGTTGATCGAGTAGCAAAAGAGGTCCCCGATACCCTCTTATTGGCAGAAGCTTTTTGGATGATGGAAGGATATTTCGTCCGTACATTAGGGATGCATCGTGTCTATAACAGTGCTTTTATGCATATGCTCAAAGATCAGGAAAATCAAAAATATCGTGATACTATTAAAAACACAATCTCATTTGATCCCGAGATTTTAAAAAGATTCGTAAATTTCATGAGCAATCCCGATGAAGAGACCGCCATTGGACAATTTGGTAATGGAGATAAATATTTTGGGGTGTGTACTCTATTGGCAACGATGCCTGGTTTGCCTATGTTCGGCCATGGCCAGATTGAAGGGTTTAAAGAAAAATATGGGATGGAATATAGTCGAGCCTACTGGAATGAGTACCCTGATGACCATCTAGTTGCAGAACATTATCGGAGAATCTTTCCATTATTAGAGATGCGGCATCTATTCAGCGGTGTCAATTTCTTTGATATTTTTGATGTAATTGATAACCAATCAGTAGTAGAATCAATTTTTGCCTACACAAATGGTATTGATGCTCGTAGAGTATTAGTCCTATACAATAATCAATATGAACATGCACAGGGTAGAATTACCAAATCAGCTCCAAAGATGGTCCGTTTAACCGATACTAATCGTGTTAATAGAAGCCAAACACTAGGAGAAAGTTTGGGCCTCTCCATAGGTGGGCGTAGATTTATGATCTACGAAAATTTCCTAGAAAACTTGACCTATATTGTCCCTTCTATGATGATCTTTGACGAAGGTTTATGGGTTTCCTTAGCTGGGTATGAAACAAAAATATGGCTTAATATTCGGGAAGTTGAAGATTTTGATGGTGCCTACGAAGCCCTCTATCACAAGTTAGGAGGAAAGGGAACGTACTCATTTGAGCGAGATTTGGCAATTATCCGCTTACAGCCTCTTTATAAAGCACTAGAAAACTTTAGATCACCCGCAATGCTCAAGACCATTAGAAAAATTGTTGCAGGAAAAAATGTTTCTGGTAAAGAAATTCGTTCTTATGTCTTATTAGCTGGTGAAGCTTATGCCCGACTTCTAGCTCTCTATGAAACATTATCGCAAACTGTGATCAATACTATTCCAGCCCTTGCCCATGAAGTCCAGCCACGCGCGTTACTCAAAGTCATTCAAAACCTTATCAATTGTTTCAGCGCAGGTCCCCCCAATTCTACTTTCTCAATTGGTGGTAAAATTATGGTAGAGCTCCCCATCCTAATTCAAGCAGCTTTGGTCATGAAAACTTTTATTTCACCAACCATGGAATTAGAAGAATTAATTGCAATCGTTGAAGCCTTGCACCTCGATGCATATTTTTCAGAGGTTCTAGATTCTTTGCAAATACCGGAAGAAACAGGAGCTGAATTAGTGCGGAAAGCAGCCTTCTTAGCCAATCCACTGGGGCAAGTGCTAACAGCAATCAAAGAAAACTCTAAAAATTGTTTAGCGCAATTATTTGAAGAACCGGAGTTTAGACGAGCAGTGGGGTACAATGAATACCAAAATGTAGCCTGGTATCGCAAAGAATCTTTCCAAGAAACGATCTTTATTATTGCTTTAGGTGTATGCATACACGAAGATTCACTCCAAGAATCAATGCAAGCGATGCTCACGATATGGTTAAAAAGTGATTTGAAATCAGAGTATAAGGTGCAAAATTTATTAGCAAATGTCACCGATAAGGATGAATAGTTATAATTGACTTAACTATAATGATGGGATACTGTTGCATATATGAAAACAAGGATTACCTACCCAATCGCGATACTATTAGGTTTTGCAGCAAGCTTATTGCTTGGAGGCTGGGCTCCCTATGAAAGCTTCCTTTCAACGATAGTCCCCGTTGTCAAATTACTGGGTATTTTCGTCTTATTCCCGGTGGTTTTCACCTTATTTATGGCTGCTGTGGCCTCCCTTCGTCGCTACAAAGATACATTAATCGTATTTTCTTCCACCATCTTTTGGGCATTGTTTACAACGCTTGTTCTTAGTTTTGCTGGTATGGCTCTCTTTTTAGCCAACCCTTTTGGTATAGGCATCAAAGGACCTTTTACTACTAGTTATCAGAGTAATTTCTTTGATTTCTCTACTCTATTAAAAATGTTTTTCTCGGAGAATGCCTTCTCCCAATTTACACTATCAAATACTACCTTATTACCAATCATGGTCGTCGCCCTCTTTTTCGGAATTGCGTTGCGTCCCGATAAAGAAGCTCTCAGACCTGCGTATGTCGTAGTAAACTCTTTCGCTGAAGTTATGATGCGTCTTACTAGGATTATTACTATTGTAGGAGCTCTATTCCTCTTGTTCATTAGTGCTGAATGGTTCGGTACATGGAAAGTA
Organism: Sphaerochaetaceae bacterium; assembly: GCA_028702575.1. GTDB lineage: Bacteria > Spirochaetota > Spirochaetia > Sphaerochaetales > Sphaerochaetaceae > JAQVOO01. The sequence goes on along the minus strand of JAQVOO010000058.1, from coordinate 7,091 downwards.
ACGACTTTGTTCAAAACCAACTTATCGCTCTTTATTGGCTTGGCTTTGGCTGTAGTAGCAGCTTTAGGAATGCTACTTCCTTTACTATTTGGTCTCTTTACCCGATTTAAGGGTGGTAATCCTTACCGTATCCTTTTTAGAACTTTCCCGGCTTTATTAGCTACAGGATTTTCAGGTTCTATGTTGTATGGAACAACTCCTCTACTCGCCTTATCACAGAAAAATAATGGAGTCAGAAAAAGAGCTTTAGGTATCTCCGTGCCTCTGCTTACAATTCTTGGACGAGGTGGTAGTGCCTTAGTTTCAACAATGGTCTCACTTGGATTGCTGTACACTCTTCAGGGGGCTCTTCCTTCAATCCAAATAATGGTTTTTATTGCCCTTGGTTCAGCCCTCTTTTCTTTAGGCGCTGCATTCTCTCCGGGGATCGAAATATTATTTATTGTTCTTATGGTGTTTAAAGGTTTTCAAGCATCGGCAATTTCTGTTATTGAACCACAAATTATATTACTCCTGCCAATTCTACAGATTATCGCCATTATTATAGATGCCGCAGTTATCGCTTATGGGACAGCCTTTAGTTCTCGAATTATATCAACAGATGATAGCGTTCCCCAAGAACAGATGATGTAGAGGCCATGAAAGCAAATTTTCGTAAAATAGTGTTCCTTGTTCTTCACGGGCTATTGGTGCTCGCTTTAGCACTTCCAGCGATTCTTCTTATCTTACGCTACATCATTCCTAGTCTGTTCACCTCAACACCCAGAACGATCCACAGTGCGCTCTATTTTGTCCCACCTTTATTAATTCATCTTCTGCTCTCTTACCTAGGGATGCTTCCCGCAATCTTTTTGCCACGGACTTCGCGCAATTCAATCGAACGGTCTTTGCTACCACCTTTATATATGACAATAACCCTAACAGATATTCCGGTAGTCATCACATATTTGTACTTGAGTGGACAAAGCTCGATCAGCTTCTCATTTATTGGAAGAATCTATCTGTTTGCAGTTCTTTTATCGACTATGTTTTTGCTCTATATGGGCCTTTTTCATTTTGGGATTAATACAGGTCGACTACTCCAATACATCTTAATTACGATAGCTGGTTGCCTTTTAGTTTCGATGCTTGTCCCCCTCTCGGTCGCCTTGGACCCGTTACATCCTAAAAACTGGGTCGCCGACAAACAATTTTATTGGCTTCCCTTATTTTTAGGCGTTTTAAGTGCATTCAATTACATTGTCCTGTTTTTACGTGAAAATACGCAACATAATTTATTTCGATATCTAAGCCTCTTGCTTATTCTAGTAGGAAACTTTGTCTATATCGCAAGGTTTAATGTGATTGCAAGCTGGATTGGCGTAGTCCTCTATGCCTCAGGCGTACTTATAAGCGTACCTAGAGGTCGTTTTTCAAGGCTCCTCTAAAGAAAATGTCTATTGCTAAATGCCAGGAAGTTACAGGTAATAATGAAAGATGGTCTTGCTACTAACATCCGCTCTACATCTTGCTCTTTGTGAATAATCCCCAGTGTTGAGATACCTAAATTGCTAGCTTGCTCTATTACATGGGCTTGGTCATCAATAAAAATAGCTCTGCTTCCATTAGTTTTTTTGATCAAATTTTTAAGTGTATCAATCTTATAACGAGCCCCTTCTGTTAATCTTTCATATCCTTGGGGACAATAAATTTTATCTGAAAACATAAGACCAAGTTCAGTTTTTTCTAGCACTCTACTTACTCGTGATAAACTCCCTCCACTTATAATAAAGGAATTTTCATGATTTATAGATTTTAAATATTTGATAACACCGGGGTAGATGTAATTGTTTAAATGAAGAGACTTAGAAATTATTTCTTCTGTAGCTGGAACATATAATCCCATATATAATCGGAACACAGACTGCGCAATCAAGGTTTTTTGCGCTGTACCTAGTAAACAATAAGGTGCATGTATCTTTTCTAATTCAGCACTTATAGCTGCGATAGCATCTGCTGAAATTGCCTTGGGATACTGGTAGAAAAGCCTTTGGTCTAACCCTTTTATAGTTACATTAATATTTTCAATACAATATTTTATAAATTCATGTAGGATTGCAATAACACGTTTACTAGCAAAATCTTTTTCAACAATATCTTTATAAAATTCTTCATCCACAGCAGTAAACTGAGTTTCTCTACTTATCATCGTCAGTTTTCTAAACGCAATTTTCATACCATCGCGCATAATCCAGAGGGTATCGATAAGTGTCCCATCAAAATCAAAAAAATGAACTTCAAAATTAAACGGTTTAGGATCTATAGAAAATAAGCGACTTTCTTTATTTTTAAGACTTAACGAGATAGATTGCATCATTGCAGAATCACACATTATATCTTTCAACTCTTTTTAGGCGGTATTGTATCAGCCATAGTTAGGTAGTTCCTGCTTTTAAGATACTCAATCGACTTGAGTGCTTTCTGTTCTTCTAAATGCTCTAGCACGATAGGGCCATTAAAACTATAAGATTGTAATGTATCCAAAAAGCGCTTGATATCGACAATACCGCTCCCCAACGGTTCGTGATCAAGTAATTTACTCCCATTTCCCGTATCATATAATATGACATCGTGAAAATGGATGACTCCAACACGATCTGAATATTTTTTAAAGAAGTCTACTGGATCATCTTTACGTAAAATACAATGACCTACATCTAAACAAACTCCAAGGTCGAAATCAGACACTACAGATTCGAATGGCGTGTAATCTAAATAGGGCAGATTCTCGAGACAAATGCGTCGAGAATCTTGTGTAGAGAGAATCTCTTTTAAACTTATCCGTAGCTGTGAAACCATATCGTTAATGATTTCTTTACGAACACCAACAGTCGCAGGATACCACGCATTATCGAAACCTTTGGTTTCACTACCAGCCGGATGTAGCACAAGTTTATCTACTCCAATTCTATCTGCAATTTCGATGGCCCGTTTTATAACTGAGACACTAGCTTTGCGAATTGGCTCATTAAGACTACTGATATCTACATATTTGTAAGGAAGGTGCCCCGAATAAGAAATCCCATGCATTGTTGCAAATTGATTCAGTGTTGAAATAGTCTCATCATTGAGTGTTTGTAATGGTTTCATGTCCACATCTAATAACAATTCAACATGCATGAACCCCTGCGAAAAAATTTCTTTTACAGAATAGAGCAATGCTCCAGGATCTAACTTGCCCGATTCATATCGTCCATATCGATCAGTTATATGGTATGTGTTTAAACCAAAATGCATAGATACTCCCTCTTATGAGAAAAATAAAACATAGCTCTATAATAATATTTCATGGTTCTATTTCAGACCAGTAGTTATTGAAGCTTCGATAAGATACGTTCGTGTTGCTATGTAAAGAGCCACCATCGGAATAGAAGCAATTGTGGATGCAGCCATCAACTCTCCCCAGAAAGTCCCAGCCTCGGCATCTTGGAACGCAGTTAAGCCAATTGGTAAGGTATGCATAGTGTCCCGCGTTAAAACCAACAAAGGCCAGAAGAAAATATTCCAAGCCTCAAGGGCGATCAAGACAGTGAGTGCTAACAACGAACCTTTTATAACTGGTACTACGATGCGCCAAAGAATTTGCCACGAATTAGAACCATCCAAATACGCTGCATCGAAAAGTGATGGTGGAATCGACATTACATGCTGCCTAATAAAGAATATCCCAAATCCATACCCCAGCATGGGCAAGATAACTCCTGTATGTGAATTTAATAAACCCAGCTTAGACACCATAATATAGTTAGGAATCATAGTTGTCATAAAAGGGATGCTCATCGACCACAGGACTAATAAAAAGGCTAAGGTTTTTCCTCGGAATTTAAAATACCCAAATCCAAATCCAGCGAGGATGCTTGTCAGGACTCTTCCTAGAGTCATCCCTAAGGCAATAATTGCCGAGTTCAAAATCCATCTAAAGACGGGCCATTCAGAAAATACGTTTTTATAGTTTATTAAAGAAGGATTATGGGGAATAAGTCGCAAATCCTTAGTAAAAAGTTCTGAAGGGGCCTTGAATGAAGTCGAAACCATCCAAAATAATGGAAAGATGACTAGAATACAGGTAATTATAATGAATAGATGGCGGATGATTGTAAAGATATGGTTTTTTGTGATCTTTGATTGACCTAGCATAATTTTCTCCCTATTAAAGATCATAATGGACCATCCGTTCACTTACTTTAATCTGAGCAAACGTAACTAGTACGAAAATCAGGAAGGTAAGGGTGGCCGTTGTAGCGGCTAAACCAATATTGAAGTAACGGAATCCGTATTCATACACTACGTACATCAAGTTTGCTGACGCCCGGTATGGACCCCCACGGGTTAAAATATGAATCGGAATAAACGTTTGAGAAGACGCAAAGAAAACCGTTGTAATAAAGACAAAGAATGTTGTCGGACTAATCAAAGGCCATTTTATATACCAAAAAGTTTTCCATGCTCCAGCCCCATCGATATATGCAGATTCTGTGTATTCAGCGGGAACGGTTAAAAGAGCTGCTGTAAAAATAATCATATAATATCCTAACAACCGCCATCCCGAGACTATAATAACAGCGATGGGTGCCAAAGTGGCACTACTCAACCAGGGAATACTTTGGGTACTTCCAAACAAACTAATGAAACGATCAATCACCCCACCAAGAGGATTAAACATCCAAACCCAAACAAAGGATGCCACCGCAAAAGAAACTGCAGTGGGAATAAATAATAAAGTCTCGTACAAACGCTTTGCTTTGCTCTTGGCAAAAGAGGCTACCAGATGGGCAAAAAATAAAGGAATAATTATCGTGAATGGAAGAATTCCAATAATATACTTGAATGTATTAATTAAGGCTCGCGAAAACACATTGTCACTAAGTAAAATCTTATAATTCTCCCACCCCACAAAATTTTTCACCGGACTGATAAAATTCCACTGAAAAAAGCTGAGGATGATATTGTAAAGCAAAGGCCAATACATAAATACCGCAAGGGTAATAAACGCTGGAGCTATGTATAGATAAGGGGTAATAAACCTGCTCCTTCCTATTGAATTTCTTTTTTTCACACTAATTACTCCTACGGCATATATTCAAACAAATTATGCCAATGGCAACCGAAACTCGCTAAAGTTTGGTTGCCATGACATGTTTTAAATCAGAACTTAAAAGTATCAGTTTCCAATAATCGAATTAATGCTATTCGCAGCATTACGCAAACCCTCTTGGGCAGATACATTACCAGCAAGAATACGATCGCGCCATTCCTGGATTATTCCTTCAGCCTCAAGTCCACGAGGTCCGGGCCAATTTGTCCATGAAATAGCATTTCCTAACTGATCGTAAGCGGCCTGTTGGCGAGGATCACTCTTTGGTGCATATCCGGCAACTACACTTACATATCCGCTCTTACTCCAAATATCCATAGCTTCTTTAGTGCCGACAAACTTGAAGAACTCCCAAGCGGCTGCTTGTTGTTTAGCTTTTGTAGCAGTGATAATAAGACCTGCACCACCAGCTGGTTGCTTCTTTGCTTTATCACCAAAAGAGGGCATAGGAGCTACCATGAGAGCATCACCCATTGTTCCACTCATGGCAGAAAGGTTCATGATGGAGATACCATGCATAGCAATTTCTCCAGCCTGAAAAGCTCTCTGAGATTCAGCATATGAGATTTGTGGAATCAAGCCATCAACATACATTTGGCGCCACATCTTCATTACTTCAACTCCATTATCATTAGCGAAGGAAGCCTTTCCGTTGGCCAGCATTGGAGCTCCATTACTCTCAAGTAAAGCAGACATATACCAAGAATCAGGAGTACTAATAAACAGAGCTTTTTTATTAGTTTTATTTTTAATAATTTTGGCATATTCTATTACTTCCTCCCATGTCTTAGGAGGACTGTTTGGATCAAGCCCGGCTTCTACAAAAATATCAGCATTGTAGAATAAAGATTGAATACTAACAGCCAAAGGGATGCCATATTGTACGCCATTTACATTACCAAGTCCTAACAAGGCTGGCTCAAATTGAGAAAAAACTTTTGCAGCTTCTGCTCCTCCAACCTTGGCTAAATCGGCTCCTCCAAATGTATTTACGGTATGTTCTAGCAAATAATATCCTGGAGCTATAATTGCGGGAGGATCTTCACCAGCTGCTACTTGGGCTGTTGCTCGTGAAAGAAGATCTGCATATTGGCCTGGAATTGACACAGCATTGATCTTTACGGATTCATTGGTTGCATTAAATTTATCAACCATCTCCTGAAATATTTTCTGGTGTGCCCCTGACCAGCGGTGCCATAACTCAATTTCTGTTACCCCAGTAGCACTCTCAGCCGAACCTTGTGCGAATACTGCCACTGGACCAAAAGTGAATAATATCACTAGTACTGTGAGCAGACTTAAAATTCGATACTTTTTCATAAACCCTCCTGTTGAACCACTAAGAATTCAGTATGTATAATTATTTATCAGAGTTTTGTTGCATGCTAACAAGGATGCGCCTCTCTGAATTTTCTAGGTGAATTTGTAATAAAGACAACGCTTTATCGAGATCTTTGTTGAGAATTGCGTCAATTATATCAATGTGTATTAAAGATTGACTGGATAATGTCCCTATGAAGTTTCGGGTAGTTTCCAAGAGGTCAAAAATATTTGCAAGCATATTTTTTAACACCTGACTCTCTGAATACCCCACGATGAGATTGAAATGGAGCTTCCAGTCAGCTTTTTTATAACGTTCAGAAGGAACCATTTCTCCAAGTTTACTAAAATTATCAAGTTCTTCCTTGAATTCTTGCCGAACACTAAGAAGTTCCTCTTTCGGAATTTTACCAATTGAAGTAGCAAGGGCACTTCTTTCAATAGTAATTCGCACCTGAAATAAAGCATGGATATCTTCTAGCGTCAGTTTTACAATAAAATATCCACCACGAGGAGTGCTCGTAACCAACCCATTGGCCATCAATCTTTGGACAGCTTCTCTAAGTGGTACCTGACTCACTCCAAATCGTTCTTCTAACTCTTTAAAGTCAATTCTCGTACCAGGAACCAACTCATG
>JAQVOO010000057.1 GCA_028702575.1 Sphaerochaetaceae bacterium | reverse complement strand
CCAGAGAACCAGATTGATACTATCGATTACGCCAGAGCAGGCGCGGGAGAACTGTCGAGTAATCCAGCTGGATCGTTCCAAAACGACATGGGATTCACCTATCGTACTGCTGCATCTAGGATTTTCATCTTGATTACTGATATTGATTATCATACTCCAAGTGACCCTCTAACTTCTGATGTCTATGATTATTATGATGAAGGTGTGATGAATACCGTATATGAAGAGATTGACAAACTTAATACCGCTGGAATTTCTTGTCATGTTGTAGCACCAAGCTCTTATGAAAGTGATTATATTGATTTAGCTACTGAAACTGGGGGCAACCTTTACACAACTACAGATAACTTTGATGATATTCTTGACGATATTAGTGGTGAAATAACTAACCGCTGGGATTATATGATTACCTTTATGACCGTTGACTGGACCCCCAATAAGTTGCACACACTCAGGCTCGCAGTACACACCAGTCTTGGAGATGCACAGGCCACAGTTACTTACACATCCCCTGCGGTTGTGAATTATGACCGAGCACGACAAATCTACGAAGCTGGATTGGAAGGAATGCAAGAATAGTATTGTCGATGATTAGATCTGGTACTATGAAAGAGTGCCAGAGAAAATACTGCACCCTTTATTTGAGATAACTCACTTAAGGGGTGTAGTTATGTTTGCACAGATAGTACGTTTTCTGTATCACATGAAAAGTAGTGTATCCTGTTTGTAAAAAGTGAAATTAGCCAGATCTAATCGATGTGTACACAGGCCGTAAAAGTGGGTACAATTACGAGGTGTGAAATCGTAGTGCGGAGGGGTAATTTGGTAAATGGAAAACGAAGATCACTTCATCCTTTTTGGAGGGTTATAAGGGCTCTCATTATTGGCATTGTGGTAGTGATTCTTGCAATTGGCATTATAGTCTGGACCCGTTCTCTCCAAAAGAAAGATCGCTTAGAGTACCAAAGACAAGTACTTAGTGAAGTTCTGAAACGGGATGGAGAAATAGGATTACTTGAGGCCGCTGGTGTTACAGTGAACGATATCTTTTATGGGGATCAGGGAGTTTCCGTATTTCTTGGTGATATGAGCGCTTATAGCTACAGCGCCGATGAAATGCGTAATATTGCCATCTATGAGTTGGCCAATAAGAGTGTTGTCCATATCACGACAGTCTCATTAGGCTTAAATACTTTCCTAGAGGTAATGCCAGTTCAAGGAACAGGCTCGGGCATAGTCATCAGTCAAGATGGTTATATTTTAACCAATGCCCACGTTGTCAAAAACGCAGCCAAACTTACGATTAGTCTTCACGATGGAAGCACTCACGAAGCAACGTTGATCGGTAAAGACAATGAAAATGATTTAGCGGTACTTAAAGTCCAGTTACCACAAGGAGTTGTTTTAGATCCTATTACTTTTGGCACTGCATCTACCTTGAAAGTTGGCCAAAAGGTTGTCGCGATTGGAAATCCATTTGGCTATGACCGAACGATGACTATCGGTACTGTTTCAGGCCTTGGTCGGCCTGTTCGGACCGATTCCAATACGGTCATTAATGGGATGATCCAAACCGACGCAGCTATTAATCCAGGGAACTCTGGGGGGCCCTTACTCAACAGTAGAGGGGAAATGGTCGGAATTTGTACCACCATTCATTCAACGACCGGCGGGTCACAAGGGATTGGATTTGCCGTACCAGTTGATACAGCCATCTCGGTAATCCCAGATTTAATCCAATATGGCAAAGTGTTGCGTGGTTGGCTTGATGCAACCATGGTGCAACTTGATCCTAGTATTGTGAAGTATGCTAACTTAACCATCTCGAATGGCTTGTTGGTATCGCAAGTTCGCCCAGGAGGCAAAGCAGAGAAGGGTGGCTTGCGTGGGGGCTCAGTACGAGTACAGTATGGTCCTTCTATCATCTACCTCGGTGGCGATGTCATTGTTGAAGTCAATGGCGAGCCAGTGGCGGAGTATGCCGACCTATATGGAGCACTTGTCGATACCCACCCTGGAGCAATAGTTGATGTAGTTGTGGTTCGCAAAGGTGAGAGAGTAACATTACCGATTGAATTAGTGGCACGACCAGAGGGAGTGGAATGGACAGTACTCTAAAGCCTCGTCAATTTAAAGTTGTAGCCGATTATAGTCCCGCAGGGGATCAGCAAGATGCGATCGAGTTATTGTCTGCTGGTGTAGAATCAGGATTTGAACGCCAAACCCTCAAAGGAGTAACTGGTTCTGGTAAAACCTTCACTATGGCCAAGATTATTGAAAAGGTACAACGACCAACATTGGTACTCAGCCATAACAAAACACTAGCTGCTCAATTATTTCGTGAATTTAAATCTTTCTTCCCCGATAACGCGGTGGGTTACTTTGTTTCAACCTATGATTACTACCAACCTGAAGCCTACGTCCCCGGTAAAGATCTCTACATTGAAAAAGATGCTGCCATAAATGATGAGATAGATCGCCTGCGATTGTTTGCTTCTTTTGCACTTATGGAACGTCGTGATGTCATTATTGTAGCCTCGGTTAGCTGTATCTTTGGCTTAGGGAATCCAACTTCATTGCGCGATATGGTAAAAGATTTTGAAGTAGGGCAACGTTTTGATCATAAAACAGATTTAGAACATATGGTGCGCATGCAATATGAACGAAACGATATGATCTTACAGCGTGGAGCTTTCCGTGTCCGTGGTGATGTGATTGAAATATGTCCCTCATACCTTGAAATAGCGATGCGCATCAGAATTAACTGGGATGAAATTGCACGCCTTGAGTGGTTTGATCCTGTCTCTGGTAACGTCATTGAGAGCGTACCTTCATTTACCCTCTATCCGGCTAAACAATTTGTTCTTCCACCTGAACAAATACAGGCTGCTATTGGGCGAATTCGACAGGAGCTAGACGAGCAATATAACTATTTCATGAATAACGGAAAACTTCTCGAAGCCGAACGGATAAAAACGCGGGTCGAATATGATTTAGAGATGCTCCAAGAACTGGGCTATTGTTCGGGAATCGAAAACTATTCACGACCGCTAGGAAATAGAGAAGAGGGCGAAGCTCCCCCGGTATTACTAAATTACTTCCCCAAAGGATTTCTCACCTTTATCGATGAATCCCATGTTACATTACCTCAAATAGGGGCGATGTATGAGGGAGATCGTAGCCGTAAATTAAACCTAGTTAATTATGGATTTCGTTTACCTTCAGCTCTAGATAATCGACCATTAAAGTATGACGAATTCGATAAAACCTGCGGACAACGCATCTATGTCTCCGCTACACCTAGTGAACGTGAGTTGAGTGAGTCTTCACAGGTAGTGGAGCAACTTATTCGCCCGACAGGGTTACTCGATCCCACCATTGAGATACGACCAACTGAAGGGCAAATGGAAGATCTATATGGAGAAATCCAAAAAACGATTACCAAGAAAGAACGAGTTTTGGTAACCACGTTAACCAAACGCATGTCGGAAGATTTAACCGATTATTTAGCCAATCTCGGCCTTAAAGTTCGTTATCTACATTCAGAGATAGAAACTATTGAACGAGTCGAATTACTACGTGATTTGCGCCTGGGAACGTACGATGTGCTAGTGGGCATTAACCTGTTACGTGAAGGATTAGATTTACCGGAAGTTTCTTTAATAGCAATATTAGATGCTGATAAAATAGGGTTCTTACGTTCCGCTACCGCACTTATTCAAACTATTGGGCGGGCTGCCCGCAATGTTGATGGACGCGTTATTATGTATGCCGACCGGCGTAGCCATGCCATGGAAGAAGCCATAAATGAAACAAACCGTCGGCGTGAAGTGCAACAACAATATAACGACGAACATGGAATAACTCCCAAAAGTATTATTAAGGCCATTCAGGATATAATTAGCCGTGAAAAGATCGACAAACAAGAGATTCAAAAGGATGACATCAAAGTCTTAAAGAGCAATTATAATTTATTGCAAGCTAGAGATAGGAAGCAATATATTCGAGACCTTGAGCGTGAAATGCTCGAACGGGCCAAAAACCTTGAATTTGAACAAGCCGCTATCTTACGTGACGAAATTGAGGCAGTTAAGAATATGGAGATTAGTTAAAAACCTACCAATGCCGGCTAAAGAGGACTACATCGAGTGGACCACTCCCTGTTTGGGGTGTTTGATTAGCATTTTTCTTGTCGCTTGAAATGAAGGAAAATATATCTCCCATCATAATTGCTCCATTGCGCTCTACCCGAGCTTTGGAACCTTCAGGGATATATCCCTTTATTGTTTCATCTTTAGTCCCTGAAGGAGAGGCTGGATCATAAATTGGAGTAGTACTAGTTCTAGAGTGTTGCCAGCCAAGACTTGCTAAAAGCATTAACGTTAAATAGCCATGGTGATCTTCGTGGAATGTTTCATAGGATTTTTCTTGTGCTGACGAGGCGAGAAGATAGAATTGAGAAGAATCGTAATCATTAATAAAGTCATCAGAATCTGCATCCCTAGCATCAAAACTACGAGGATAATCAACTTCGTGGGCACCGCTGTAACAAGAATCGAGGATTAGAATCTTTGTCCCTTTTATGGCTAGTAATTTGTTGCGGAGGGTAACATTTTTCATAGGGGAAATATTAAATATGCTCTTAGAATTTTCTGAAGCAGCTGGAACGAGGTAGCCTAAGTTAGAGTTTGGCCCCTCTCCATGTCCGGCGTAGTAAAAAATAAACGTATCGTTTTCGGAGACCAATCCAGCAACCCTTTCTATTTGATTAAGAATATTACTTTCAGTGGGATACAAAGGAGAACTAATTTCTTGACTAGAAGGAACGTTCTCTTGCAACATAAGGGTAATTTCTACCGAATTACCCATCTCTGCTCCGCGGTGATAGAGAGCGGCGGCTAGTTCTTCAGCATCAGCAATAGTCCCTTCTAAATGATTTTCTTGGGGATTAGGCCGAAGTGGTTCAATAGTATTCTTATAATCAATCCCCACCAACAGGGCATAGATGGTGGGCTTTTCTGGTTTCTCTAGGAGTAGTTCACATCCGCTTAAAGTGATTATAGTAATGAGGATAATACTTGAGATGATAAATTTCTTTCTCATAGTTTCTCCTGTTTTTGTCTCTTATCGATTCTCCATGTAATACCAACTCCAGCAGAAACAGAGACATAATCTGTCCTGAGATCTACGTTAATGGGGAGTGTTATAATCCATTGATTTCGCTGTAAGTTGAATGGCAGAGTATATCCGCCTGTGACTGAAAGACGTACTAGTGGAGTAAATTCTTTGGTTTGGGTATAAAAACCTGCTAAGAAGGTAATTCCTGGAGAGATTGAAAAACGTGGATCGATATGGATGGTAAGATTAAAATGTGGCCCAATCACAAAAAAGGGATGCCATACAGTTGTGCCATAGAAAAGTGAATGAGTTACATAGTGAGACGAAATACCTGCAGTTAATTCTAACTTGTCTCCAAGTCCCATTATGGCAGGAGTCAAACTACCACCAAAGGTTAGATGACTGCGTAGAGGTAGGGGATCCTCATGGAAGGCACTTGGGATTGATCCATACCAACTGGTCTCTAAAGAGAGTCCAAACCCGTCATGTAATTGTTTTCCTGCAAAGAGCGTAGCTGTTACAAAGCTTAGAATCATGATGAGAATCAAAAAACGTTTTCTCACATACTTGTTTTTCATGTTGTAGGTAATATACTGCTTAAAGTATCCAATCGTCACCCTGCTCGATCTCCTTACCAGTATAAACAACCCAAAGAGCAAAATGCTTCATTTATTTCATACTTATTTTATAACTCTCACTTGCCCCACATATTCGACAATATCTGTCGTGCGAATCCCTAATGTTACTAGATTATATTTGGGCTTATAACGGCAATAAGCAACTATAAGGTGGCCTTCCCATTCACACTCAAGAATATAACGGCCCCCTTGGTACTCGCTGGAAATAATTTTAGCCTTAGCAAAACGGAGGTGGGGAAGAAACTCGGGGAAGGGCAGAGAAGGACTGTCGTGAACTATCACGCGCTCAGGGCGGAAGAAAATGTGTCGCTCTTCTCCACTAGAGCGAAAAACTACTCCATCATTTTCTTTACCAGGGGAGGTGAGAGTACGAGGAATGACTGTTTGCGGTAAAAGGGTCCCTTCCCCCATAAATTTGGCTGCAAATAAGGTAGCCGGATAATTATAGATATTTTCGGGCGTGTCACACTGTTCAATCTGTCCGTTTTGCATCACGACAATTCTATCGCTGATCGTCAAAGCCTCTTCCTGATCATGGGTAACATATATCATGGTAATCCCAGTTTTTTCATGAATATTGCGAATTTGCTGGCGTAGCCTTTTTCTCATCTTAGCATCAAGAGCTGAAAGCGGTTCATCTAATAACAGAATTTGCGGTTCAGCGGCTAAAGCTCTCGCTAAAGCGACTCTTTGCCGTTCTCCCCCACTGAGTTGACTCACTTTCCTTTTTTCATAACCGCTCAAGTCCACTAACTCGAGCAAACTTGTTACTTTTGCGACTCGTTCTTTTTTTGTTACCCGTTTAATACGGAGGCTATATCCAATATTTTGGGCAACATTAAGATGAGGAAATAACGCATAGTCTTGAAACACCAAACCAATATTGCGCTCCCAAACTGGCATATAGGTGATATCTGTACCATTAAGTTCAATCTTACCCGATTCACAGGGAATCAGACCGCTAATAAGTTGTAATGTAGTGCTTTTTCCACACCCAGAAGGACCGATAAGACTAACTAATTCACCTTGGTAGACGTTGAGATCTAAAGCAAGGGTAAACTCAGGATATTCCATGCGTACCTGAGAGCAAACAAGTCCTGAAGTAGCCATTATATTTCCTTTTTCAATGATTCAATCCAGACGAATACTATAGCACAACACAACATAAGAATTGTACCTAGGGCACAAGCACCAGCAAAATTATACGACCCTATTAATCGGTACATCACGATCGGGACGGTAACTGTACTGCTATCAGCGAGGACTAACGTTGCATTAATTTCACCCATCGAGATGGCAAAGGCAAAAGCAGCCCCAGTTGCCATAGCTGAACGTAGCAAAGGTAGTTCAACCCGCCAGAAGGTTTGACCGACTGTTGCCCCAAGGGTAAGGGAAGCCTGCGTGTAACTAAACGGTATTTTACGATATTCGGGTAAGATTGCCCTAAGTACAAAAGGGGAAGTAATCACCACATGGGCTAATACGACAAGGGTAAGCCCCATGACGTGTCCTCCTCCAATCGCAGAGGCTACAAGATAATAACCTAATCCTATTACAACAGAAGAGACTGCCATAGGGAGCATTGCATACAATTCTAATGAAAAATTAGAACGTGCGGGACGTCGGCGTAACCGCGCCGCTAATAGAGTCCCCATCACTAAAGAGACCAACGCAGTGATGACTGCAATGGCAAGACTGCGTAAAATAGCTGTACCGGCAAGGCCTAAAGCGGAACCAGCAACGCTCTCCATCCCAAATAACTGTTTATACCAGCGCAGTGAGAAAGCGAGAGCGCCTGAGCGCGAGACAGGTGCTAAGAATGATCTATGTACAATTGCGACCAATGGGCCAAGAACAAATATAAAAGCAAATAGGGCATAGGTGTAGACAATAACTTTACCCCACCATGAACGAGGGGTACGTTCCAACCTCTTTTCGGGAGTACGCTCAACCTCTTCCTGGTGAGCCATCAAGCGTTGACTCCACAGGTGGAGGGCAACAAACAATAAAGTGATGCCAATCGATAAAAGACTCAATGCGGTAGCTTCTTCAATATTAAGTGTCATTCTAGCTCGACGATAAATTTCAACTTCTAAGGTAGTGAACCTAGGACCACCGCCAAGAACTAATAAAATAACGAAGCTGGAAAAACAAAAAAGAAAGATCAATGTGGAAGCACTTAATATTGCAGGGACAAGCCGAGGGAGAGTTACTGTACGAAAAATAGTCCATCGCTTCGCCCCTAAGGTAGAAGCCGCTTGATTATGACGGTGGGGGAGTTGCTCCCAAAATGAAGATACAATGCCTAATGCAATTGGAAAGTTATAAAAAGCATGAGCTAAGATGACTGCACCAAACGTGTAGAGAATCTGGAGCGGAGGTTGCTCAAAGTTTCCCAAAGCCATAAGGAGATTATTTATAAAGCCATTTTTTCCATAAAAGATCACAAATCCCAAAACTACCAGGATCGAAGGCAAAACAAATGGGATCGTAGAAATAGCCCTAATAATCTTTTTCCCTCGAAAGCGGTATGTTGCTAATATATAGGCACCCGGTAAACCAATTGCCACCGATACGATCGTGCTAATGAGGGCTTGGAAGATTGTAAAACGGAGGATACGGAGCGTATAGGCATCAGTTACTACTTTATGAATTCGGGCAAAAGAGAAGCCTCCATCATCAGTGATGAAGGCTTTACTTAAAATAATTGACAGAGGTACAACAAATAAAAAAGTCAATAAGAGTACAGCGGGAGTACTTAACGATTTATAAAACCGAGATGTTTCTAGAATTCCAGATCCCGTTTGTACCGTCTTACCCCTTTTCACTTGCTCATGACCTCCACCCATTGATTAATCCAAGTATCTCTATGCATTGCAATCAGGTCAGGATCTAACATAATGGAATGGTCCGGTTTTGGGGCAAATGCAAAAGCCTCTGGCAATGGTGTTAAAGCATTTACAGGGTACATTATGTTCGTAAGAGCAATATCGAGTTGTGCCTCAGTGAGGAGAAAATCAATAAACTGTTGGGCAAGAGCTCGGTTCTTTGTGCTTCTTACGATACCAACCCCCTCAATCACTGCCATATTGCCCTCCTCAAAGAGAAGCGCTTGATAGCGTTCTGACTCTTCATATAATACATGATACACAGGGCTGGTGGTATAGCTAATTACCAAAGGAGCCTCCCCTTGAGTAAATAATCCATAGCCGGTTGACCATCCATCGGCAATCGTTAATACATTGGGTTTTACATATTCCCACCAATCAGTGAAGTTATCTCCATAAACCGCAATAGTCCACTCTAAGAGGCCCATTCCAACACTTGAAGTGCGAGGATCCATGAGGATTAAACTTTTTCTCCAACGTGGATCGAGAAGATCATCAAGAGATTGAGGGGGGTCAGAAATAGTTTGACTATCATAGTTAAAAGCATAGTTACCATAATTGAAAGGGATTAGTGTATAGGAGGAGTCAAAATGGAGAAAGTCGGGGACATCTTTTAATACTGGCGACTTATAAGAGACTAAAAGATTCGAATCTATTGTTTCTTGGAGCAATTCATTGGAGATACCCACAACAACATCGGCTTGGGGGTTTTGAGTTTCTAGAGCGAGTCTAGCTAGGAGCTCTCCTCCATCTCCAGCCGATACAAGATTTATCTCAATACCAGTCTTTTCTTTGAATGCTTGAACAACTAGTGGGCCAGGACCCCACTCAGAAACAAAAGAATCATATGCATAGACTGTTAAAGTCTGTTTTTCTATTTCTGACTTTTCTTGATTTCCTCGTGAAAATATCATCACGGGAATGAGAAAAACAGCCAGAACCAATAACATATAGTGCTTTTTCATGGAAGCACCTCCTTACATGGTTTCTGTCTGTGGGGAATGTAAGATGAGTTTACGTGCCTCCCTACGCTGGTATTGCCCAGATCAGGTTCTACGGGTGTAATCTCAGGCCACTGTTAGGGCCACCCCAAGACACTTTTAACCTATACAATTATACTAAAGCTGTCAAGTTTATTCGAAATACTCTAGTTGCCTACCGTTGTACCGTAGGACATCTAACAAACTTGCAGTTTGGAAAGGACCAGGGAAATTGATTAGTTGCACATATTTGCGCCCCTCTTTTTTAAGAGGCTCTCCTTGCGGACTATGCCAGTTATCAATAATGATATCGGGGTTTAGTGCTTCAATTTTTTGAATATCAGCGAGAGTTAGGTCTTGCGGTCCATACACAATTTTAACCTGATAACCTAAATAACGGGCTAAAGCTTGTTGATGAAATTGAACGGCGGCTACCTTTGAAGTTGTTTCTTTCTCCTTAGCACCAGCTAACAGTTGCCCTGATAAAAGCTCAAGTTCTTTTTTCCACTCTAAGAAAGAGTCCATAGTAGAGAACAAGTGGGCGAGCGACTCAACCGACAATAGCAATTGATCGGGAGCATTGTTCGTTGTTACCTGAATAACGCGTTCTGCCGGAATCTCACCAGCCCGCACGAGGTTACGCATAAACCCTTCATAACCAGCCCAAAGCATTAAGTCAGCCTGCGTAGCTCGAATAATATCGTTGGGAGAGAAGTCATATTCGGGCGGATGGCGTAATTCTACAGGCGCTAAGACAATCACGTTAGTAGCTCCTGCTGCCTGTGCCATGGCACCTACCCAACTTGTTGAAGCCACAATTGAGGGCCCCATTGAAGTGGTATCCGTAAACGAATCAGAGTTTGAGGGACTCGAAACTTCACCACGACCTTGCGCCAGTAAAGGCCAAGTCAAAAGCCCTAAAACCAATAAACACAGAAGTACCATTTTTTTCATATATATCCCCTTTCTTTAATTGAATGTAAGATGAGTGATTAAGAGAGAGAGACCGAGTAGGAGCGTGGAAACCATGGCTGCACTGGCCCCGATAGGCAAGTTAAAAAATAATGCAATAAAAAAGCCTCCAGTTGTAGCAATAATTCCAAAGAGTGAAGAGAGCAGTAAGGCCATACCAAAATTACGGGCAAATTTAAGAGCGGCGATGCCTGGTAAGAGAATGATAGCATCGACTAATAATGCACCGACTAATCGTAAAGCAGTTGCAATGCCAATACCGAGGAGGACGAACATGCCAGTAATAATGGCCTCAACTGGGAGTCCTAATATCTGCGCCAATTCACGGTTGAGTAATACCAATTGTATTTCGCGGTAGGCAACACTAAAAACTAAGACTATGAGAATTCCAACTACAAGAGTAAAAATTAAATCCAATTTAGTCATCATCAAAATATTACCAGCAAAGATATCAAAGACCTGCATCGCAGGGACACCAGTTACTGCGAGCAAGAGAAATGCTCCTGCCAAAGAACCGGTCATGAATAAGCCGCTAACAGAACTAGCTGAGATAGCTCTATCTTTGACTAAACTGCCCATTACAATTGAGGCTACTATTACCAAAGTGAAAGCTCCTACCGCAGATGAAAACCCTAAAGCTAAACCAGAAGCGGCTCCTAAAAGACCGACATGCATCAGTGTGAAGCGAATTGCGGTAAGGTGGAGAGAAACGATTATAACACCTAACAAAGATAATGTTGCTCCAGCAATGACCATTCCGATGAACGCATGTCGAATAACGGCAATGGAGAAAGCTTCTTGTACTAATTGGATCATGCCGGGACCTCGGTTTTAGGGACTATGCGACCATTTTTTAGGTGGAGAGTGCGATTAGAAACAAAGCTCGTAGGTGGTTCATGACTAACCATGATAGCGGTAAAATTGAGTCGGTCTTGTAAGTTATTGAGTAAGATAATAAGTTCTTCTTTGGCCTCAACATCTAAATACGTTGTAGGTTCATCCATCAAAATTAGGGCTGGGTCGCGAATAAGTGCTCGAGCACAAGCTACGCGTTGTCTTTGCCCTCCCGATAAACTTCTCATGTCCCGATGAGCAAGATCGGCCATGCCGACAACAGCGAGTCGGTCCATTGCTTTTAGGCGATCTTCTTTACGGGGTCGTTTTAACCACGAGAAACTCGTCCCCCACAATCCCAACAAGACACTTTCTCGCACCGATACGGCTATTTTAGGATCAAATTGGATTTG
>JAQVOO010000056.1 GCA_028702575.1 Sphaerochaetaceae bacterium | reverse complement strand
TAATCATTGAGCCAGGTCGTTCTTTGGTTGGTAATTCGGGGGTGTTGGTGAGTGAAATCGTCTTAATCTCACGTAAATCGAGAACGGCTTTAGAACGTTGGATTTATCAAGATTGTGGCCGCTTTGGTGGCCTTATGGAAACCTTAGGTGAGGCCATCCACTACCCGATTTTATGTGAACGTTCGGGCCCTACCGAAGAGGTTATTATCGCTGGACCTACGTGCGACTCTATGGACACGCTCTATGAAGATTATCGGTATGAGCTCCCTTTGAGTCTTGCCGTTGGCGATCGCTTGTACTGGCTCTCCACGGGCGCCTACACTAGTAGTTACTCTGCTATTGAATTTAATGGCTTTCCCCCGTTGAGGACCTTAGTACTATGAACGAAAAAACGAAATCTATCTATGTTGATCCAAATCGTGTTACACGGTTTTTTTTCGTAATAATCCTAACGGGATTAGCCCACGGTTTGTATCAAGGAGTTCAGGACAACTTTTTAGCAGAAATTGTACAGATTAGTAAATTCGAACGTGGCATCGTCGAATTCTTTCGTGAACTACCCGGTCTCCTACTCATCTTCATTCTGGCGACTATGTATCGTTTCAGCGAAACGAAGGTGTTTAAGATTGGTATTGCTATAATGCTTACCGGTATGTTAGGTCTGCTTTTATTAGGCACAGGCAAAATTGTTGTTGTTTTGTGCTTGGTCATCTATAGTTTGGGCGAACACATTATTATGCCAATTACTAGTACTATTTCCATGCACCTGGCTAAATCAGGAAAATCGGGAGCTTCGTTAGGTATTACTTCGGCCATGAAATATGGGGGCCGAATTATTGGTTTTTTATTAGTCACTGGGTTATTCTTAATCTTCCCACGGCTAAAAATCTCTCCTTCTTCTGTAAAGAGCTACAAAATTATTTTCTTTCTAGCCACAATTCTCTTAGTTGGTGCCACATTTGTAGTGTTAGCAATGCGTGATAAAGGTACGGTAGTAAAACGGAGTCGACTCTACTTTGACCGAAAATTTAACAAATATTATGGATTAGAAATATTCTATGGAGCTCGCAAGCAGATTTTCTTTACCTTCTCCCCCTACGTCTTAATATTGCATTACGGGGCTAGTACTTCGATTATCTCATTACTGTTAGCCATATGTGCCACCTTCGGTATGTTACTCTCACCCCTCATTGGTCGATTAATAGATCGACTAGGGTACAAGTTCATTATGGTTACCGACACCCTAATTTTGATGGTAGTGTGCTTCTTCTACGGTTTTAGCCATCGTTTGTTCTCGTTTGAAGTAGCCTTTATTGTAGTCTGTGTTAACTTTGTCCTCGATTCCATCATCTCATTAGGAAGTCTTGCTTCATCGGTATATGTGCAAGATATTGCCTCTAACCCCGAAGAGATTACAGCCACGATAACTACCGGTATTTCGGTTAACCATCTCATCAGTGTTATTATTGCCCTTCTGGGTGGCTATATCTGGCAACAAACAGGTATTGAGGTGCTATTTACCCTCTCAGGGCTCTTAGGATTGGCCAACACAATATTTGCAGCAACGATTAAGAAACCTAAAAAAGCGCTCTCTACCAGCTAACCATTGAACTTATGCACTGTCTCTATCATGGCCTCTACGTTCTCAATCGGTGTTGCAGCTTGGAGGTTGTGAATGGTATTGAACACATAGCCACCATCTTTACTAAAGATCTCTAGGCGAGAGAGAACTTCCTTACGTACTTCCTCTGGTGTCCCAAAGGGGAGTGTCTTTTGGGTATCGACTCCGCCACCCCAAAAGGTGAGTTTCTTACCATAGGTATCCTTCAGTGTCTGTGGGTCCATTCCGGTTGCTGAACATTGGACTGGGTTAAGAATGTCAAAACCAGCTTCAATAAAAGAAGGTATTAAAGGTTCTACAGCTCCACAAGAGTGCTTAAAAGTCTTCCACTTGGTATGGGTATGAATCCAATCATTTAGCTTGCGATAATAAGGAGTATAGAGGGAGTTGAGGGTTTCTGTGGAACAGAACTGCCCAGTTTGGGTTCCAAAATCGGTACCGCAGATAAAGACTGCATCAACCCTGTTTCCAACTACGGCAAAGATCTTTTCAAGATTAGCAAGGGCAATTTCAGCTTGCCTTTCAAAGATTGCGTGAATGTAATCGGGTCGAGCTACCGTAGAAATATACCATTCAGTCACATCCCGTATTCCTTTTGGATGTTTCAGGTTGGGCGCTGGGACTAAGGCAATATCACCAAAAGCGGTTCCGCCAAAGTTAGCTACAATCCCCTTCCCAGTGGCTTCTGCCTTCTGTATCTCAAGGGCAAAATATTCAAGATCCTCCTCTGAGACAAAGCCAAATTCTTCTAAATTATCTTCGACATCTAAGGCCTCTTCATCAATCGGCGGCTGGCGAATAATCGTATCGAAAAAGTAGCCACCCTCGGGCATGTGCCCGCTGGCGGGTGCGCTGCGATCTCCTTCTGGGTAGATATAGGTATTCCCATCGCTCTGAGTAACTTCAAAGTTTCCAGGGACTAGGACTTTCTGTTGCCATGGAGTAACCCACTCCTTCCACTTTCCTAAAGGGAAACCAAACAGGGTGCCACGGGGAATTATTCCCACCACATCGATCTGCATTGCCTCAACTAGATCCTCCTCAATATACCCGAGCATCTGGTACGGTTCATGGACCTTTACCGGACGTTTTTCCAGTCCATACACATCACGGAGTTTCTCTATAATACTACAGTGAATCCCTGTGACTGTGGAGGAACCAAAATCTATTGGAACTGGTCCTTGTATATGATTTAGAGCTTGTTGTAGCTTTTCTTTACCGTTCATACCTACCTTCCTTATACCTGCAATGAATATGTACGTCCTATCCAGTGGTGGAAAACCAGTTCCCCCACCCCCTTTACAATTAAATTTACGACTGACGCAGCCTTAATTGGCACATCAGAGACATTGGCTATAATTGAATGCCGCCTGACGTAGTTACGGATATGGGGTAACAGATGGGACACCAGCGCATCAATATCACCACCGATATAGACTGTTCCAGGGTTTAATAAATCGATTAAGGTAGTGATCACCCAACCCAACTGTTGCCCAATCTCTTTGGTAAATGTTATTTCACTAATACTTTTGCGGTTCAGTGCCGTAATCAGTTGATCAAAAAGAGCTTGTTGCTCTTCTTCTGTAATTTTCTCGTGTACCCGCGGACTGAGAAGTTCTCCGTTCTGTACATAATACTTGTAATTCACTAGTATGCCGTTCAAGTTCAGAAACTGCTCAAGCCGACAAGCATCTGCATCAACTGAGAGACGCATATTACCAATCTCTCCGGCATAGCCGGTTGAACCGTGAAAGATAACCCCATCTTGAATAATACCTAAACCAATTCCTTCGGTAAAATAGAGAAGCATGAGGGAGGCTTTCGGTTGTGTTTCTAAAGTACATTGCCCTAGTGCAGCGAGATTGGCATCGTTCATTACTTGAACAGGGATTTCTAAAAGATCTTCGAGACGGTGCTGTATCCCAATATTTGCTAACATTGGGTTTGTACAATAGTTAATCCGGTCGTATTGCTCGTCATATAATCCAGGAACAGCCGCACCAGCTCCGATTATATCTGACGGTGTAATACCGACGGTCTCCATGAGTTCAGCAACCGCTACTCGTACTCGTTCAAACATCTCTTCGCAAGTTGAGGCGTAAATGTCCCGAAGCCAGACGTCTTTAATGGTAACATAATCGAGTGAGATCAAGGCAATGTGCATGGCCTCTTTAATACTAAAGTTCAAAGCTAAAATATAGCGGGCATGCGGAATAAATTGTATTGTTTTAGGTTTGCGCCCCCCGGTAGAGTCACCCTTTTTAGCCATACTAATAAAACCCTGTTCTTCCAGAATTTCACAAATACTGGATACAGTAGCAAAGCTGAGGCGTAAACGACGTGCTAGCACTGATTTGACAATGAGATGATCCCGTTTTATCTCAGTAAGCACTAAGCCGATGTTATTCTGTTTTAAGGCACTTTGGTTGATTGATCGCTTAGCCGTCATTCCTCTCTCCTAGGATCTTGCGACATACATGACTATAGGGTTCATCCACCACTACGGTTACATTGCGATGCAAGTGAATAAAAGAGGCGGGAAAAGCTGTCGACACCTCTGGTTCTAACAAACGTTTAATATCTTTTCCAGCTCCACTGACTAACACAAGGATCTCTTTAGCAGCTAAAATTTCAGCTATGCCGGTAGTCATTCCTGTCGTAACGTCACTTCCATTGAGCATCTGATGACCTTGGGAAGTCTCAGTTAATGAAGCCACATGAGTGTAAGGATATACTACCTGACCAGGTTCATTTAAACCAAGATGGCCATTTTTGCCGATTCCCAAAACACACAAATCAGCATATCCAGCACAGGAGAGTAAAGTTTTCATCCGCTGAACCTCCTGAGCCGGATCAGAGGTGCCACAGAGGGCATGGTAGCGCTCTGGAGCAATACCGAGGGGAGTTACAACATGACGGCGAAGAAACGCATCACACGTCCCTGGATGGCCTTTTGGCAGGCCAACCCATTCATCTAACGCATGGATAACCATATGTGCCGTCGTCAGTTGTTTTTCCTTAATATCTTTGACCCAAGCATCATAAATATCTGCAGGGGAAGCCCCTGTAGCTAAAGTAAAGAAGGCCTCATTCTTGGCCTGCAAGGTATTGATCAGTATGGTGACAGCCGCTTGGACATAATCTGCATGGCTGTCACTACAAATCCATCGAATAGAACTCAAAGTTTAGCTTTCCTTCTTTTGATTCCTTCTTGTAGCCAGAGATCGACTGGTACTTCTACATCTGAAGTAAATGGCAAATGAATTTTTTTACCCGTGCCAGCTGAAGCATAGGCTGCATATATCACTTCAAGAACTGCTCGGCCATCTTCTCCAGTTACGAGCGGAGTTTTGCCGTTGCGAACACAATCGATAAAATGCATCAGTTCATGTGGGTAACCTTGGTTAAAGACCTCTTCAAACATCGTAAAACTCCAGCCCTTGGAGTCACCAGCCTTCTCAGCAACGTAACCATAGCCATTGAGACTATACGTTAAGGCTGAATTCCCTTGGAATAGATCGGCATAGGCAACACCTGCATCGCCATAGACTTCAATCTTGTCATCCATACCGCCGTGGCGGGCCCAACTGTCTTCGGCTACACCGATGACATTATCTTCAAACTCAATTACCACGACTGTGTTGTCTTCACCTTTTGAACGGTGAGTATGGAGTACAGATTGCATGGTGGCAGAGACTGATTTGATTTTAGGATTTCCACCCAGTACCCAACGCATCCAGGCGATCGCATGACATCCCATATCCATCAGTACGCCACCACCTGATTGACTGACATCATAAAACCAGTCGCTGTGAGGCCCCGAGTGTTTCTCACTATTCTTTAACATGTAAATCTTACCAACTGCATTCTCATCAGTGACTAACGTTCGAACACGTTCATATTTAGGGGCAAAACAGAGTTCTTCAGCATACATCAGTAACACATTGGCTTTTTTACAAGCGGCAATCATCTCATCAGCTTCGGCTAAGGTTATACATAAAGGTTTTTCAATAATTACATGTAACCCTTTCTTGGCCGCTTTTAGAGTAGCCTGATGGTGTAAGAAGTTAGGGAGACAAATATCGACAACATCACAATCGGTTTCATTGAGCATCGTGTCATAATCGGTAAAATAGGCTGGTATATTATATTGACTGGCAAATGCGGCGACGTTAGCTTCATTACGACTAAAAACAGCCACAATTTCAGCATCGGGGATAAACCGCATATAAGATTCCATGTGAATGTGGGCGATAAACCCGCTTCCAGCTAATGCTACTTTTGTTTTTCTCACTTCAATCCTCCTCAAAATAGTATCATTGGTTCTAGTATTCGAATCAATTCTGCATCTTTTGCTCTCGGCCATACATGAAGATAATTACCAAGAGAATAGTTCCAAATAAGACCTGACGCATACTCTGGTCAATTCTAATCGTCACTAAAAAGCTCTCCATAAGCTGCAATAAGAAAGCTCCGATAGCCACGCCAATATAGGTCCCCTTACCACCACCGAGTGAAGTTCCTCCAACTACTACGGCTATAACCGAGATTAAGGTAAACTTGTCACCGAGAGAGATGTTATAGACTGATGATAAATAACCGAGGTACAAGAAGCCGGTAATACCGGCGATCATGCCGCTAAACCCATAGAGTAAGGTCCGTAACCTTTTTACTTTTACCCCAGCTAAGCGAGCTGCATAATCGTTAGTACCCATGGCCATCAGTTTCACACCAAAGGTGGTATTATTCATTAAATAATGTAAAAAGACGGCAAATAGAATCCAGATATAGAGAATGCCCGGAATCCCTAAAACCTTGCCTGTGATAATTTTCTGTAATAATTTTGAGGCTCCCGGAACTCCAATTCCACCGGTGATGAACCGGATAATCGCAATAATTACAATCGACATACTCATCGTCATAACTAACGGGGGAATTCTAAAATGGGTCACTCCCACTCCGTTGACTAACCCGAGCAAGAAAGTTGCTACCATTACTGCCAAGAGGGCCAGAATGAGTTTGGAGTCTTGCTTTTGAGAAACTACGCCGCCGATGATTGCCCCTAAGGTGACAAAGCGACCCACAGAGAGATCGAGTCCATTACCGCCACCGAGGATAATGAGGAACTGACCCCCTGAAACAAGACCAACAAATGAGGCTACAACTAAGATATTAACGATTAAACCAAAACTAGCGAAACCGGGGGAAACAAGGTTTCCGATAAGCAGTATTAAAAAGCACAAAAACAGTGCTATGACAGTAGGATTTCGAAATCCTAGACGCACCTTACGTAAGGTTAAAGATGAGTTTTTCATACCTTTTTCCTCCTCTTCAACTGTGCTCGACTCGTATTTTGTTTAGTGAGTTGTCCACCAGCAGCCAAAGCTAGAATTATTATCAAGCCCTGAGCGAGAACCTGATAATTTACACCCAGCCCAGCAAAGAAAATTACATCATTGATTAGTTTCAAAACAATAGCTCCCAGAATACTACCGAGGAACCCTCCGGCACCTCCGGCAAGGGAGGTTCCTCCCAAGGCTACCGCGCTAATAGATTCCAATTCATAACCACTCCCTGATAAGGGATTGCCGGTGACCGTCTCAGCAACAATACAGATAGCGGCCAAGGAGGCAAAAAACCCACATAACATGTAGCTCTGTATCCGGAGTTTATTGACCGGTAGAACCGATTCATACGCACCATGGATGTTCCCACCGCATGCTTTTAATTGGGTGACAAAACCCGTTCTTTTTAGGTAGTAAACACCTAACAAAAGGAGGGCCAAGAGATACACGCTGAATGGTATACCAAGAAACGTTGACGAATAGACAGTATACCAAGAAAAAGGGACTTCCCCGCCTGATTGGTGCAGAACGCGCAAGGCTAGTCCTCCCCACACAATCTGGGTCCCGTAGGTTGAGATAAGAGGCGGAAGGCGTAAGTAGGTTACTAACAGTCCATTTACAAACCCTGCGGTGATGCCAACCCCAATTCCGGCTAGAATGGCTATAGGAACTTGGAAAGGGCTACCACTTAAAGACATCAGCAGTCGGACGGTTACTACATTAACTAAAGCTAGTAGGGAACTCACCGACATGTCTAATCCACCACCAAGAATAACAAAGGTTTGGCCTAGGGCAACCAGTAAGAGAGGCATCCAAAGGCGAAATTTGGTTGTCAAATTGTAAGCTGAGTAATAGTTTCTTCCAATAAACCCTAACATTATAAAGAAAAAAATGAGGATTATCATAGACAGGAAGTAGGGTTTCCGTGGTAATGATTTAGAAAATTGCAGAAATGTTTCTTTTTTCGATTTCATCTATTATACCTTTATTCAACTGCAATATGCTTTTTTCGGGAATCCAACGCAGCACGATAGAGTTCAACTTCATTGAGTCGTTCCCCGACCAACTCATCAACGATTTGACCACTGTCAAAAACTAAGACCCGATCAGTATTGTTTAATAATTCTAAATCTTCACTTGAGTGCCATATTACAGACATTCCTGCATCACATAGGGTATGCATGATATCGTAGAATTCTTTGGTTGCTCCGACGTCAATCCCTTTCATTGAATCATCAAGCAAAAGGATTGCGGGTTTAGTCATGAGCCATCTCCCAATAACAATTTTCTGTTGGTTACCACCACTGAGAGAATTAGCCGGATCAGAGAGCTTTCCAAACGTAGTCCTTATTTGGCTTAGCAGTGGCAATATCTCTTCATTCATCCGCTTACGTGAAAATACTTTGCGATTAAATTTAATAAGCGAGCTGATAATGATATTTTCAAAGATAGGACGTTCAGAAAAAACTCCCGCCTTTTTACGGTCTCCTGAGATATAGGCAAGAGAATGATCCATCGCCTTAACCGTCGTACTTAAGTCTACCGGTTTTCCTCCTAGTTCCACAGACTGGGCTTCAAACGGAATAGAGCCAAAGAGTGCTAACAACACTTCAGTCTGTCCCTGCCCTTGCAGTCCTCCCAAACCAAGAATCTCTCCTTTCTTTAGGTGAAAGGAGACATCCCTAATTCGTTTTCCTGTTAGGCCGTTTACCTGGAAAACGGTTTCAACATCCTTAAAATCCATATGTGCACGCTTGCGTTCAAGTAACTCTTTATCCCCAACCATCATGTGGATGACTTGGTCTCCGGTTACATCTTTAACAGCAACGGTGTTGACCAACTTACCGCTTCGCATGATTGTGACACGATCTCCTATTTCGGTAATCTCTTCCATCTTATGCGATATTACAATGGTAGAGACTCCAACGCTTTTGAGTTCTCGTAATATAGAGAAGAAAGCATCTACTTGTTGCTTATGGAGTGAAGCAGTAGCTTCGTCAAAGATGATAATCTTTGGTTTACGGGCTAACGCTTTCGCAATTTCAACAATTTGCTGCTCATCAATCGGTAGGTCAGCTACTGTCTGTTTCACATATTCTTCATCCAAAGGCAACACATTTTTAAAATACCCCAAATAATGGAGAGCTGTTTCTGTGCTGGCCTTACGATCAACTAAACCGAGGGATTTCTCCCTCGGTTCAATGCCTAGCATAATGTTTTCTTCGATGGAGAGTTGGGGGATTAAGCTCAATTCTTGGTATACAACTGCGATACCTCTTCTTTTGGCTTCATTGGGGCTCATCAAACTAACAGGAACACCTTCAATTTCGAGTTCGCCCGCATCGGGGGCTACTACACCAGCAATAATTTTACATAGTGTACTTTTCCCACAGCCATTGACGCCTACAAGATAGTGAATTTCACTCTCCTGCAGGGAAAAATTCATATTATCGAGTGCTACGACTTCGCCGTATCGCTTACTGACACCCGTAGCTTTACATACAACCATACCAACTCCTCACCAATTTATTACTTAAAATACGATTCAGCTGTAGCTCTTGAAATCTTTCCATCGACTGCAAAGTAGTCAGGTTTGTCTTTATACTCATTCCACACTTCGTCGAAGTTCTCGTTTGTAACTACCACTGGAATAGGCAGGTAGATGGTATTGCCATAAGGTCCTTCAAGGATTCCTTCTTTTAGTTCTCTACCCTGAGCAAGCAATACCGCTACATGAAGAGCAGAAGCCATACAGGCTGGTGGATTGGCGACACCAATGGTATCTAAACCTTGTTCCTTCCAACGGCGCATGAAACCAACTCTTGCTTCACCAACACAAACAATATCATCTCGACCGGCATTCTGCAAAGCAGAAAAAACACCTTCAGTCATTCCGTCCTGAACCCAAACACCATTGATGTTAGGGAAGGTGGCAAGCATATCTTGCATGGCGGACATACCAATTGCGCTGTCCCACTCACCACTGACTTCATTTAAGATTTTGATGCCAGGATATTTGCCAAATACTTCTTGATAACCACTCATTCGTGCAGTATTAGCAGGGTGTCCGGTAACGCCATTAATCGCAACTACGTTTCCTTTATGATTGAGTTTATCAGCCAACCATTGGGATGATGTCATTGCCCACACTTTCTGGTTGATCGCAACGTTTACGGTATCCGGTGAAGCTACTTCAGTATCGGTAGCCACAATGGTTATACCTTGCTTCTTTGCTTCTGCAAAAACTGGATTGAAAGCTCTGGCATCAGCTGGGTTGACCAAAATAATATCACACCCACGTGCCATAAGGTTTCTAATCTGGTCAATTTGGCCTTCAAGGCTTACATCAGTACTTTGGACAATAACTTCACTGATAATACCTTCAGCTTTGTACTTTTCGGCTTCAAGAAGAGTTTCATCAACCATCTGTGTCCGCCATTCACTCCCGACCCAGTTATTGCTGATCCCAACAACAAAACCTTCCGCTTTCTTTTCTTGAGCTCCGGCTGCGAAAACCATTCCGCAAACGAGCAACAAAAGTCCTAATGTTACTAGTACTTTTTTAGTCATACCGACCTCCTTAATTTGTATTGATCAATTGATCAATCTTCGAATATATCAGAGACCCTACTAGGGTTCTGTAAACTTCTCACTTTTCATACTGGCAATACTAAAGTAGCAGCTCCTACCATCCCAGCTTCGGCACCTAAACTTGCCTCTACTAACGCAAACTCTTTATAAAAGATACCGCTCTGCATATTTTCAGTTATTTTTTGATTCACTAAATCGAACAATGAGCTCATCGCCCCTCCTCCTAAAATGACCATTGAGGGGGAGAAGATATGGACCAGGGTCCATAAAGCGCGACCCACACGTTCCACCCACTGGTGAACTAGGAATTTACCGCTTCCTTGCAGTCCTCCTTGTGCCACCAAATCTTGAAAATCTTCGAACCCAAGCGCTTGGGCTTGTTGAGTAAGTGCCAACCCAGAGGCTAAGCCCTCTAGACACCCGTCACCTCCACAATAACACTCCCCTTCACCGGGAGCAACGAGGATATGACCAAATTCGGGGTGACCAAAGTTTTCTGTTTTAAATAATTTTCCGTTATGGAGAACTGCTCCACCGACGCCGGTTCCAAATGTTAACATCAATGCATTTCGGACAGGCTTCTCTTTCTTGTGGGCAAAAACTTCCCCAAGCAACGCTACATCGGCATCATTTTCGAGTCTTACAGGACAACCGTATCGATCGCTTAAAGTTGCAACGATAGGGGCATTTTCCCAGCCAGATAATGTATACGGATTCTGCACAACTCCTTTTTCAGTATCTAAAGGACCTGCGCAACCAATACCGATGCCGGTCAAAGTAGTAGTATTGCCAAGTAATTCATCAACTGCTTCAAAAATTCTCACAATTGCTTCAGAAAACGGAGCCTGTGCATGCGTTGGTATAGTTGAAGATGCAATAAATCGCCCTGTTTCATCAAACAGTCCAATTGCGATCTTCGTACCACCAATGTCTATTCCTATTATCTGCTTCAAGATTACCTTCCACCCTTTATTCCAACACTTATTATAACTGTTAAAATAAGTATGTCAAGTTAAAATAGTACAAAGTTTTAGCGAGACTACCCCGAATAAGATTTTTTCTTCTCATTCTTCAAATGATTATTTCCTGTATGGATAAAACCGTGGTTTAATGAATTAAGACTAGGGAGAAAATCCCTGAAGGAGAAAGGAAGAGGAAGCCCGTTGTTTGTTAGTCACTTTCAATGACTTCCTCTTCACCAATACATATGAGAACAGTATCACCAGTCCAGCTTAAATTCAAGAGAATTGCCATCCATCCTTGAGAAAAGGTAATGGCAAGATGCTGTGTAGTACCTGTCTTAGACCGCTTGAGTATGCATTCTTGCGGAAGAGGAAAAAGCGGTACACAGGCGAAGATGGCCCAGCGACAGAAACGATAACCGTTGTCGTTGGCCATTGCCTTCAAGATGGTCACTATTCCACAA
>JAQVOO010000242.1 GCA_028702575.1 Sphaerochaetaceae bacterium | reverse complement strand
AAGATAGCTTGTACAGCTTTGAGTGAAGCGTGGGAGTAACAACCATTTCAGCAAAATTCCGGGCAAGCCCGATAATCAGTAAATCCTGTGTTGAAACTGAGAGTTCTTGGACTTGGCTGGAGGCTAGTCTCGGGAAAAGCTGGAAGTAGCGTTTGGTGAAAAGAGTCCCTTCAACTAACTTATCGTTATTGTCGATCAACGCGAAGTCCCCGTAGGCTTTCTTGATGGCAGCATCATACGTTTGGAACTCTGTAGGATAAACTGGACTGATTTGCATGTTCTTCTCCTTTCGCAAAGATACTGTGAAGTATAAGTACCTACACATTCCAACAGGTACGTACGCAACCGATAGATCGAGCTGGCTCCAATAGTGGATTCATACCCTCAGACGAGCAGGAAATCAATGAAAATAGGCCGTTTTGGCACACTTTTTTGGCATAGTTATGGGTGGAGATTTAGTAATTGTAATCCATGGAATGAAATAGAGAGACAAGCCCACGGAATGGCCCTCCGTGAGCACTCTTACTGGTACAATTCTCTCCATGTAGAACGTAAGTTGAAGCTAACCATTAGCGTCTATTAATACATATTAATGCTCATTAACGCACGATAACATGAATTAACGCGTAAAATTGCATCGTTTTGCTTGACAGTTTCTACTACCCTGACCATACTATGGGTGTAGGGCAAGAGTCCTACTCATTGCTGGCAGGACCAGTAGTGATTGCGATGATGTAGGTATTGGGCCAAGATACAGTACCTGCTGAGCTGTGAAGGGTTTGTACGTACCGCACCTTGGTTGTAGGCAGTGTTGCCGTGAGGTGGTGCTGACTGAAAGAAACGTACTTCTTTATGAACCTGAAGCTCTGTCTTCAGGTTTTTTTTGAGCCATTAGGAGGGCCTCTCTTGGACGCGTTGTATAACTGTTATCAGTCGTATTCCAAGATGGCTTCTTCCTGCACATACTATTTCGTTGTTGCTAAGACAGGAAAAAGATATTCAATCAACATTCAATTTGAATTAGCCCAGTTCATTCATCTTACAGGGATTTCTGATCATCTTAAGGACCTTCCCTTTGCAAGGAACAGTCCTGGTAATCTGAGGAAATGGATAAAAGAAGGTAGACTTACTATGGCTGACTTGGCTAAGAGTTCAAACTTTCGGAAAGATGAAATTGATATTGCTGCCAGGATTTCCTGCCTTTCTCGTCTTGATGAGTTTCTTCGATCGGATAACTTTGTAATAGATTACTTGGATCGCCATGCTTCTGGATCTCGACTCGAGGCCGATTGGCTTATTCGTGGAAACATTGATGGAGAATTATGCTACCTTTTTCTGGTAGCGAAATCCAGTAAAGAAGTCACCAAAGATAGATCTTCTGGGCATTATGTATGTCGTTCAATTTTCCCATATAGAGGGATTGCCTATGGCCAGTATGGTAGATCGATGACTACATTGTTGAAACAAAGAAATAGCACAATCGGCGAGAGAACTGAAATCCTTTATCGGCATCCTTCATGTCCAGATGATTATCTGAAGTCGTAGGGGTTGGATGACATCAATGCAAATACCAATAAAGTTTTACTGGACAGTGTTGGCAGAACCCGCTTTGTTATAGATGTAGTCTCTAATCTGATTGCAAAACTTATCTATTTGCTCATTTATCTTTGTGTTAATTTCGACGATCTTCATCCAGTCAGGTTCTCTGTCTTGTCGCTGTTGTATCTCAAACTCGACACCGAGTGGGATAATCATTACCATAATTTTTTGTGACGCTTCATATATATCTATAGGTATGAATGGTTGATTTTTAAATACCTTATTTTGAAACTGATAGATACTCTCTCTGTACTCGCGGTACCTGTTCCTAAGATCTTCTTTTCTAGCTTCCTCATCTGGTGTTCCCACTTCAATAATTGGATTCAAGCTTCGTGCTTTTATCTGTAAATCATACGAGGCATCCCAGACGGCTTTCACATGTTCAAACTCAAAATCAAAGAACCTAGCCCAAGCATGTGTTTGGTTAAGATAATCGGCTTTGATACTCTCAATCTTGGTTGTGATTTTTGATATATCTTGTGATGTTGCCATGTTTTTTAGCTTCTCTGAGATATAGGATTTGAAGAAAAGACTGATGCCTCCAACACCAATAGCCATGAGAATCTCAATAATATAGTCCTTCATTGTTTGTTCCTTTACCGAAAATGATAACTCATCCTTTATTCATGCTAAATACTGCCATGTCTCAATGACACCTCAGTTGTCTAGTATGAACTGGTAGAACTCTTCTACGGAAAATTGCGGATTGCTCTCGTGAAGAAGAACCGCGTCCTCCATGTACCCGGGGTTGTATTCCACCGACATCAGGTACAGCTTGAGCCTCTCCAGCTCTTCCTCCGTAAAGTTGCCCTCTTGTTTGAGGTCCTCCACTGTTTTCATCACCTCTTCGCTTGGTTTAGCATCCGGCCAGATCACTCTCAATCCTGCCATAAAATCCCCCTTTTCTATGGTCCCATCCTCTAGGGTACATACTACCCCGGAATTTGGATGTCCAAAAGTTTTTCCCTATATCACAGGGAGAAAACGACTGGAAAATCGCTGTTTCGAGTCGTTCTCACCCCATACGTAAGCTGCTTCACTTTGCCTGCCCGAAAGCCTTCTCTGTTGCTTCACTGACCGCCTTGAAATGATTCTCATTGGCATGGTTGGCATAATGCTCAAGCATCGCCATCGTCTTGTGACCTGTGGCCAGACCAAGGCTTCTGGCATCTACCAGGTCGGCCATCTTAGCCGCATAGCGGTGGCGCCAGCTATGGAAGATTACGTTGCGTTTTTCCTTCTCTTCCTTGGAAATGCCAATCTTGATCATGGCTTCCAGCAGTCCATCATTCAAGAGTTTATGATCCATCGGCTGACCTGCCTTGTCGCTATAGAAGATGAACCCATCGTCCCAAGGATTCTTCTCTACAAGGTTAAGCAGT
>JAQVOO010000055.1 GCA_028702575.1 Sphaerochaetaceae bacterium | reverse complement strand
CCAGGGCGTTCAAAACCCCCAACGTCATCACCTTGCCAACAATGTATAGAAATCGCAATTGATGCGAGACGATTAATTACAGCTTCAGTATCAACCCCGATCTTAGCATAAGCTTTTTGGGCCAATACGTACTCGTTAGTATCCATAACTACCTCCCCTGCTGTACAGTATATGCGAGATTTACTACTTCTGCCTTGACAAATTGACCAAATTTTAGCATTATTTTATCATCATGAACCTAAAGTTGCTTGCCTCCGATTACTTTTATGATCCCTCTTTTACCCTAAAAGTTATCGATCGCGATCCAGAACTCCCCTATCCTCTTCACAGTCATGATTTTTATGAATTGGTTGTCATCATATCGGGGAGCGGAACTCATTTTACCAAAACAAACACTTTTACCTTAGCTCCTGGCACTGTTTTTGTGATTCCCCCTGGATTAGAACATGGGTATCGCAACCTAAAAGAGGTCCATCTCTTTAATGTCCTATTTGACATTAATATGTTAGAAGACACTTTTGCTGATATTCGCAACATGCCAGGCTACCATGCCTTACTACGGATTGAACCTGGATATCATAACGAAAGTGGCTTTTCAAATCCAATGCAAATTAGCCCAGCTCAAATGGCTGAGGTGTTGCCTCTATTAGAACAAATGCAAAGTGAGTGTGATAGTATTGAACATGATATTGGTGCTAAAAGCCTAGCCATCTCCTACTTTATCCATCTACTCGTCCTTTTATTCCGGATTAAAGCAGAACACCCCCGCAAGGACAATCAAACAATTATGCGTTTAGCAGAGGCTTTAAGTTTTCTTGAAGCCAACCCTGATCGCTCAGTAAGTACGCAAGAGCTAATGGAGTTAACGAATATGTCTGCAAGTACCCTCAACCGACACTTTCAGAATGCCACAGGGTTATCACCGGTTGAATTTCATATCCAACGTAGAATAGAATACGCCTGTCGCTTGCTACGCTCTAGTGACTACTCAATGAGTCAGATTGCTGAAGCTACCGGGTTCAATGATGCTAATTATTTTAGCCGACAATTTAAAAATGTTATGGGAATGAGCCCACGCGAATATCGGAACAATAGGACTATTTGGTATCGTTAAGCTTAGAGGAGAAGAGTAGATGTCGAGCCACAATTCATTAGAGACCTTTATTAAAAGTAACCAATTTGCAAATATGTTACCCCGCTTATATGGTAAAAATTATAATAAAGAATTTCAAATTAAACGCTTTGTTGCGTTAGTGGCGATGCATCAACACCTCTTTGCCATTTCTGATACTACCAATACCGGCATTTTCAGTACGGCGGGACGCAGTGAATTAGCTGGCAATCACACTGATCATAATTTAGGCCAAGTAATAGCCGCCACCATTGATCTCGATACTATTGCCGCTGTGACGCCTATCAATTCCCCCAATGTGACGCTCGTCTCAGAGGGATTTCCTCCAGTTTCAGTGAGCCTGATTGATCTCGAACCACAAGCTGACGAACAAGGCACAACTGATGCTTTGGTGCGCGGTATTGCCGCTGGATTTGTTAAACGGGGGCTACTCATTGGTGGGTTTGTGGCCAACACGAGCACTCGCGTTCTGAAGGGCTCCGGTTTGAGTTCTTCAGCTGCAATTGAAATATTGGTGGCTACGATTTTCAACTCTCTCTATAATGAAGAATCGCTAGATCCAATAGAGATGGCAATCATTGGCAAGTTTGCCGAGAACAATTATTTTGGCAAGCCTTCTGGTTTAATGGATCAAATTGCCTGTGGCCATGGTGGAATAACCGGTATCGACTTTGCCCATCCAGAACAGCCCCAGATTACCTCCATAACTTGTGATTTCAACCAATTAGGTTACGACTTAGTGGTTGTAGATACGGGTGGTAGCCATGCCGATCTCACCCCAGATTACGCCGCAATTCCCGCTGAAATGAACTCTGTTGCAGAGTATTTTAACGAAGAGGTCTTGCGCAAGGTCTCCTTAACCAAATTCCTAGAGGCATTACCAGATTTAAGAAAACAAATTAATAATGACCGTGCCCTCCTACGTGCCTACCATTATCTATCTGAAAATGAACGTGTTGAAAAGATGCTTAAAGCCCTTCAGGAAAAGGCAATTGATGAGTATCTCGCCCTTGTGAGAGAATCGGGAAACAGTTCGTTTCGTTTCTTACAAAACCTCTATAGCCCCAGTAATTTTAAAGAACAGGGTTTATCCCTAGCAATTGCTTTGACAGAACAATTTTTACAAGGCCAAGGGGCTTGTCGGGTCCATGGCGGCGGATTTGCTGGAACTATCCAAGTCTACGTTCCCGTGACAAACACTGGTGCTTATATTAAGTTCATCGAAGGTATTTGGGGTCCTAGTACTGCAACCATCCTAGCCATCCGCAGTGCCCCGACCATGCGCTTAGACAAATTTATCGAGTAGCTTGAGGATCTCAGCGATCTTTTGATCAACGTCAGTACCACTGGTAAAAGACTCCGAAACGCAACTTTGTAAGTGGGCATGTAGCACCATCTTATTGGTTTTTTTGAGTAACGCTTCAGTGGCGAGTAATTGGTTTGAGATATCGATGCAATAACGATCCTCAGCTACCATCCGCAAAACACCATCTAATTGCCCGCGAGCTGTCTTCAACATTTGAGTTACTTGGGCATGATCGGCCTTCATTTTAGCCTACCTCTTTAAGATCTGTTACGGTATACCCAGCTTCAGTGACGGCAGTACGTAACTGAGCATCACTTATATTCGCCGGTACTGTGACGGTTGCACTATTACTCTTTAGATCAACTTGTGCCTCAACGCCCGGCAGTGCTGACAAAGCTTTTTCGACACTCCCAACGCAATGCATGCATGTCATTCCTTCAATCAAGATAGTTTTTTTCATCTTTGACTCCTCTTTAATCTCTTTAATCTCATTCTTATCACTTTTAAACCGTTTCAAACGTAGCGCATTCGTTACCACAAAAACACTACTAAAACTCATAGCTAAAGCGGCAAACATAGGGTTTAGGCGCCACCCAAAGGCAGTAAAGAAAACTCCTGCAGCTAGCGGTATACCCAAAGTATTGTAGAACAAAGCCCAAAACAGATTTTGTTTAATCGTTTTTAATGTCGCTTTACTTAATCTAATCGCCGTTGGCACGGACTGGAGATCACTACGCATGAGAATGATATCGGCAGCTTCAATTGCGATATCTGTTCCAGCACCAATGGCCATGCCGACATCAGCACGCACTAGGGCAGGAGCATCATTAATACCATCTCCAACCATGACTACCTTTTTATCTTCAGCCTGCAATTGGCGCACTACGGCCTCTTTCCCTTCGGGAAGAACACTAGCAAAGACGCGAGTAATACCAACTTTTTTGGCAATAGCGGCTGCTGTGCGTTCATTATCGCCAGTGAGCATAACTACCTCGAGGCCCATCTTTTGCAGGCGAGCAATAGCAGCAGTACTACTAGCTTTGACCACGTCAGCGACCCCAATAATGCCTAGAGCTTGTGAGTCTTGGGCAAAGTAGAGGGGTGTTTTGCCATCCATTGCCATAGCGGTAGCTTGAGTAGACAGCTCAGAAATATCAACACCTTGGGCCTCCATAAAAGCCTCATTGCCCCCAATGACCAGCGCTGCATCAATAGTTCCTTGCAAGCCTTTACCAGGGATTGCTTTAAAGTCTGAGACCTCAAGCAATGTAATGTGCTCTTTTTGGGCTAAGGCTAATACAGCTTGAGCTAAGGGGTGTTCACTAGCACCTTCTAGAGATGCAGAGAGTTGGATGAGTTTTGACCGCTCTACTTTAGCACTAGGAACCACATCAGTAACTTGGGGTTTACCAGCAGTAATCGTCCCTGTTTTATCAAGGACAACGGTCGAGACAGCTTGTACTGCCTCGAGAGCTTCGGCTGAACGAATTAAGATACCCGATTCGGCTCCTTTGCCAGTTCCAACCATAATGGCTGTGGGGGTTGCCAAACCAAGAGCACAGGGACAACTAATAACCAATACCGCAATACCAAAAGCTAAGGCAGATTCAAGGGGTTGGCCAGCCAGAAACCAGATCAAAGTTGACAGAAGAGCAATGCCTATCACTATGGGAACAAATACAGCACTGACTCGATCTGCCAATTTTGAAATTGGAGCTTTCGAAGCACTTGCATTTTCAACTAAGGCAATTATCTGGGCTAAGGTCGTATCTTCACCTACGCGATCTGCTCGATAGACCAAACGTCCCGTAGTGTTGACACTGGCACTGAGAACTACATCACCAACAAGCTTTTCTACCGGTAAGCTCTCACCAGTTAAAGCCGATTCATCAACAGCTGAGGTGCCTGAAAGGACGGTTCCATCAACTGGGAAACGCCCCCCTGGACGAACTACTACTGTGTCTCCAAGGGCTACTTGTTCAACCGGAACCTGCACTTCTCTCTCATCACGGATGACAGTGGCAAACTTTGGCGATAAATCAATCAATTTAGAAACTGCATCACTGGTTCGTCCTTTGGCTTTCGTTTCCAAATATTTTCCCAACAAAACCAGTGAAAGAATCATAGCAGCTGACTCAAAATAGAGATCCATGGCAAAATGGGTAACAATGACCATATCACCCTGCCCTAAGCCAATACCAATTTTGTAGAGGGCGTAGATGCCATATACCATTGCTGCTGTAGACCCAAGGGCAATTAACGAGTCCATCGTCGGCGCCCCTTTAAAGAGGGTTTTAAAGCCGCTGATGAAAATATGGCGGTTAAAATAACAGACGGCACCGGCTAAAAGTAGCTGGGTTAAAGCGAGCGAGCTGGCATGTTCAGGACCGAGAAAGAACGTAGGGAGAGGCCACCCAAACATGTGACCCATCGCCAAATACATCAATGGTATGGCAAAGGCAAAAGAGAGAATTAACCTTTTTTTCATGGTTTGTAGCTCTTTAGCCACAAGCAGGCGAGGGTCGTGTGATTTTTCAGTAGCCGTTACTTGTTTGGGAGTCGCTCCATAACCAGCCGCATCAACTGCCTGCAGAATTATAGCGTCATCGAGTTGAGTCGCGCCATCTATCGTGAGCGTGTTAGTTAATAGATTAACTTTTACTTCACCAATTCCTGGGATCTTGTTCACACTGCGTTCTACATGGATGGCACAGGAGGAGCAAGTCATACCAGTCACATCATATTCTTGTTTCATTATATACCTCACACCCCCTCCCCTAGGGGGAGGGTGTATGTAATATACCACAACCTCTGCCTTACGTCAACGAAGGCTAATTTAAAACAGTTCTTTGTAATCGGCTTTAATTGCAATAGATTGACTAGGTTTATCTAACAGGGTCGCCAATTGGGGAGGAATTGGGACCTCTTGGCCAATCACTGGTTCAACAATCGTATCAAATTTAGCAGGATGGGCAGTAGCATAGACCACAGTCGGATCGAAACTATGTAATAATTTTCGTACATGTTCGCCGGTAGCGGTATGGGGACATATTACATAAGAGTGCTTGTCCCATACTTCGGCTATGGTAGTACGGATAGTTTCATCACTCACACTATAGGCTGAGACTTCGGAGGTAAATTCATCATGATTGCCAAATAAGTGAATCAGGCGCTCCATATTGCTAGGATCACCAACATCCATAGCATTAGCTAAAGTTGCAATGCTGGCCCTTTTTTCATATTTCCCAGTTGTGATGTAGTCGAGGAGTGTGCGGTTAGCATTCAAGGCTAGCACAATGTTCTTAATTGGTGCCCCTATAATTCTGGCCCAGTATGAGCCACAACTATTGCCCACATTGCCACTGGGAATAATTACCACTGGTTCTTTACCAGTGCGTGTCATGACTTCTAAAGATGCGTAAAAGGCGTAGACCATTTGGGGTAATAACCGCCCTAAGTTGATGCTGTTAGCTGAAGAAAGACCATATTCTCGTACAAGAGCGAGATCCATAAAAGCCTGTTTGACCATACTCTGACAATCATCAAAAACGCCTTCAACTGCGTAAGCTTCAATATTCTCGCCCCAACAGGTGAGTTGCTTCTCTTGGCGTTGTGAGACCTTTCCTTGAGGAAAGAGGACCTTTACGTTAATGCCTTCCCTCTTATAAAAAGCAGCGGCCACAGCCCCACCAGTATCGCCACTAGTAGCCACGAGGATGGTCAGTTTTTGTCTCTTTTTTTGTAAAAGACGTTGCATTGCAATTGCTAAAAAACGGGCTCCAAAGTCTTTAAAAGCGGCAGTCGGGCCCCAAAACAACTCCAAAACCGACTCTTTTTCATTATACCAGTGCAGCGGCGAGGCGAAATTAAACGCCTCGGCGCAGATTTCGGCCAATTCAGGTTCGAGGATATCACCAACAAAGAAAGGAGCTAGAACTTCGTAAGCCAATTCTGGATAGGAGGTCACATGGGCAAAGTTCTCGATTGGAATATAGGGAAAATATTCAGGAACGTAGAGTCCCCCATCGGGGGCCAGACCTTGCAAGATAGCTTCAGAGGCACTTACTCGGGGAGAATTTCCTCGTGTAC
The DNA here is from genome assembly GCA_028702575.1 of Sphaerochaetaceae bacterium. Classification (GTDB taxonomy): domain Bacteria; phylum Spirochaetota; class Spirochaetia; order Sphaerochaetales; family Sphaerochaetaceae; genus JAQVOO01. The sequence continues at coordinate 5,557 of JAQVOO010000055.1, read as the reverse complement.
TTACAAATCTCATAGTTGACTCCTATAAACGGGCTCCGAGAAAGGAGCTCAAACGTAATAAATCGGCAAATACGCCACCAGCAGTTACCTCTGGACCAGCTCCGGGGCCCTGAATTACTAACGGCTGGGTGCGGTAGCGATCGGTTGTAAAGGCCACTACGTTGTCGGTTCCTTTGGATTGGGCAAACGGATGGTTCTCTGCATAAGCCCCTAATTCAACATGACACGTCCCCTCTTTGGTAATCCGTCCTACATACCGTAAGCGTTTCCCTTCAGAGTGAGCCGCTCGATAGAGTTCTTCGATATGAGCATCCATGAGTTCCATCTTTTCCATAAATTCCGATAGCGGAACTTCTTGTAAAGCAATGGGCACTAATGATGTAATATCGATATCAGAGACTTCAACTCGGTACCCTAATTCACGGGCTAAAATAATAGTTTTGCGGGCAACATCCATGCCAGAGAGGTCATCACGGGGGTCGGGTTCAGTGTATCCCATCTCCTTAGCTCCCCTGACGAGGGTACTAAAAGGAACCGAGCCATCATAGTTTGCAAATAAATAGGCCAAGGTTCCCGAGACTATTCCCTCAATGCTATGAATTCGATCTCCAGTTTGAACCAGATCCTTCAAAGTTCCAATTACCGGCAGTCCAGCTCCCACGGTTGTTTCATATAAAAAGTGTTTACCATATTGTTTTCCCGCTTCCATCAGTTTTTGATACTCAGGGTAAGGGGCTGTACCAGCCTTTTTATTGGGGGTGACGATATGGATTCCTCGTTCAATCCAACCAGTATAGTGAACTGGAAGCTCGGCACTAGTGGTACAATCTATGAGTACGGCATGGGGAAAATAGGAGGCTCCTACATACTTTACCATCGCTTTAATATCTAGCGGAACGGCTTCATTAGTAAATCTTTGGCGCCAGTTAGTCAGATCAATACCTTGTTCATCAAGGAGCATGGTATTTGAATTAGCTATGGCACGAATACGTATATCGACTCCAAATTCGGTATTTAAGCGCTCGGCCTCGGCCGCTATTTGATCAAGTAAGGTCCCCCCGATATTCCCAGGACCAAAGATTCCAACACTCAAGGCCTGGTTAGAGAGGAAAAATCCGGCATGGAGGGCTCGTAAAGCTCTACGGGCATCTTCTTCTTTTATAACGGCACTAATATTGCGTTCAGATGAACCTTGGGCGATTGCCCGCACATTGACATGCGCTTTGCCTAAGGCTCCGAAAAAGGTTCCGGCAATGCCCGGAACCCCTGGCATTCTCTCCCCGACAGCAGCTAAAATGGCACACCCCATTTCAACTTCAATGCTGTGGATTCGGTGAGCAGCAATTTCGGGGCTGAAGGTACTGCGGGCAATAGCACAGGCTAAAGCTGCTTGTTCAGCAGGAACTGCAAAACAAATTGAATATTCACTGGAGGCTTGGCTAATGAGAACTACCGAGATATCTGCTTCAAGCATCGCTGCAAAAAGGCGTTGGGCAATTCCTGGCACGCCAATCATCCCCGCCCCTTCTACATTAATTAGAGCAATTTCTCTAATAACAGAAAATCCTTTAACAGGTAGGTGAGATTTCAACCCCTCTTCATCGTCAATCATGGTGCCGGGATGATCAATTTGAGCAAAACTGCGCAATCGCAGTGGTATCCGTTTTGCCATGGCCAAAACCATGTGTTGGGGCCGAATAACTGGAGAACCAAAGAACGAGAGTTCAGTTGCTTCGGCATAGGTTAAACAAGGAATAACTGAGGCACTGGGAACGTCAGTAATATCGGCAGTGGTTATGAGGCGATCAGGATTCCAAAAGGTGATAGTATCGGCTTGGAGTAGACTCCCCACGAGAGCTGCAGCATATTCTGCATCGCGATCACTACGTGCGGTTTCACTTTGGGGAAGTTCTCCAGTGAGTAAAAGTATTTCTGAGGGTGCAACGCGTGGTTTTTTTTCATCAAGAAAGTCGCGAATATTGCGACTGGTACAAATATGCCCATGACTGCGAAAAACTTCGCGCAGAATAGCAGCAGCCCAACCACCCACTACGGCATCGACATAACGAGTCGACCCAATGGAGATATCCCCTACCAGCCAGATGGCCTTGAGGAGATCTTCAACTGCAGCAAAACCTTCTTTGATCTCTTTTTGGACTTTGGCGCGATGTTTCACCCCGACTAAAGTTTCAATCAGTAGATTCCAAGCATTTGTGCGGCTCTCCATCATAGCCCAAAGGCGCTCATCGTGGCCTTTAGCGGCATCGAGGAGGTGATTTAATTCTAACTCGCCATCGCACACAGGAGCAATAACAAAGACCGTGGCAGTAGTGGGGGCTTCTTTACGAATGTTTAAAAGTTTTTTCACACCGTCTGGTGCTACTATCATCGACCCGTCAATAGCATGAATTTGGATGTTATTCACCACACTCCTCCCGTCATATGTATCTAAAAAAAGAGCCCGCGCAGGGCTCTTCTCTGGGTAAACCAGTCGTATGTGAAGGGGGATTATACCACCTTCTGGACCCTGCCGCTACGTAAGCAACGTGTGCAAACCTTGATTGTTCTTGGAGTGCCGTCAATGAGAGCCTTAACTGATACGATGTTGGGTTTGAATACACGCTTAGTGGTCACACCAATATGTTGACCAACACCACCCTTCTTTTTAGCTTGACCCTTTCGAGGAACGCTATTTCCAGCTACTGTTCCTTTTCCACAAATATCACATCTACGTGCCATGATTATATCCACCTTGTCCTTAACATTCACACTCGGGGGGGAGCAACTAGACTCCTAGCGCGGAGCATGTCGACGCGAGGCTACCCGCAACTCTCAGAAACATACCAGAATATCTGGGATGTGTAAATAGCTAGGGAGCGAAGGAACTTGAATTTTCCTCGTTACTTGCTTAGGATGCTCTGTATGAGCGTTCAAATTGAATCAAAAGGACCCAACCATCTGCTCGCACTTGGTTTATCACAACAAGCCTTACAACATGTTTACGAAATGCGTCAAGTATGTTGGAAAGCTAGTGGCGATATTTCTTTTCTTGCACTGCCACCCCTTATTCCACTATTGTGGAGTAACACTTCTTTTACCCCCTTTGAACAAGTGAAACTACCACTTTTACCAAAACAGTGCACTTTCTCCCAAATCATTGAAAAGGAGGGTAGTCTTTTTCTAAAAACAGACGAGGTTGAATGGCCTTTCATTGTCAATGAAATAGTAGCTCAGTATGCTCCTAGCGAGGTTCTAACGAAACCTTTCCCAACTTTTCCTGGAATCTATTTGGGGGCGAATTGTGGACCAAAAGAACACCTTTTTCCTCCGGTGACGACCAACGACTGGCGCTTATTTTATTATCAGGTTGAGTGGAAGGCGACCCCTACACACCATCTTTTGGCTCTCCACTATGAAGTAATTTCGAACCGTCATCTTCTTACCCGCTAAACGCTAGAATAGGACCTTTTTTTATAGTACACTCTCACAAAGATTACATTTCTTTTCTGTAAATGGCATTACCAATTATTGGGAGGTGTAACCGTGCACAAACGTTTGAGTATTACCAAAACTATCTTGATAATCGCAACTTTAGTTACGATTTTCTTCGCCTTCTCCTGTTCAAAATCAGGAACGAGCTCTGCACGGGGTGCAGACACATCACGTAAACTCTATCTTTACAATTGGACCTACTATACGCCTGATATAATTATTAAAAAATTTGAAAAAGAATTTAAGGCAAAAGTAATAATTGACAATTATGCTTCAAATGAAGATATGTTTGCCAAGTTACGAGCTAGTAGTGGTGGTTACGATATTGTAATCCCTTCAGCCGATTACACCTCGATTATGATTAAACTTGGTATGGTCCAACCACTCGATCATGATAAATTACCAAACCTCATCTATATTGAAGAAAAAGCCCGCAAACTAGCTGAATATTATGATCCCGGGTATACCTACTCAGTTCCCTATTTTATTGGGGCAGCGGGTATCGCTGTGAATACAGAAAAAGTTAAAGATTATCCCCGCGACTGGACAATTTTTGGAGAAACAGCTCTTGCTGGACGGATGCAGTTACTTGACGATATGGCCGAAGTTCTCGGTATTGCTCAAGCGACACTAGGCTATTCGGTTAATACAACTGATACACAAGAATTACAAAGAACAGCCGATTTTATTAATACTCAATGGAAACCTAATATTGTTAAGTTCGATTCTGAGGGGATGGGAAAGGCTTTCAGTCAGGGTGAATATTGGGTATCACACTCCTATCCTGAAAATATTGCAGAAGAAGTTCCTGAAGCATTTTGGGATACTATTGATTTCTTTATTCCAGAAACGGGCGGCCCTTTATATATCGATTCGATGGTAATTTTAGATAAGGCACCTAATCCTGATCTAGCCCATGAGTTCATCAATTTCTTCCATCGTCCCGAAATATATGCGCTCTTTTTAGATGAGTTCCGTCACCCATCAACGCTCAATAGTGGTGTAGATAAATTTAGAAAGGTTGAGCCTTTTTATGATATGGTCAACTTAGAAAACTATGAACTTAAAGTCGATCTAGGTGAAGATTTAGAGAAATATAATAAGGTCTGGCAGACTATTCGTTACCATTGACATATTAGAATAATGGTAGCATAGTCACCCCTATGGAACAACTTGGAATATTAAGTGCTGCCCAGTGGCAAAAAGTTCTCAGCATAGGTCGTACTGAAGAGACTCCAGTGCAGATAATTCTTCAAGATATCATCGAGGATAAATACAAGGAACTGGAGCAGGCTTTCCCTTTTGCTAAAATTTATTATGCGGTAAAGGCCAATCCTGAGCGCGAAGTCTTAAGCTTATTAGATCGCTTAGGGGCCAACTTTGATGTTGCTTCGGTCTATGAATTGAGACGTTTGCAAGAATTAGGTATTCCAGCCAGTAGAATGAGTTGCGGCAATACGATTAAAAAGTTTGCCGATATTGCTGAGTTCTATGCTGCTGGAATAAGATTGTTTGTGACCGACAGTGAAGGTGATTTACGTACTATTGCCAAAGCAGCCCCAGGTGTAAGGGTGATGGTACGCCTCATGACCGAAGGGGCCCAAACTGCTGATTGGCCCCTCTCCCGTAAATTTGGCTGTAGCCCCGATATGGCCGGAGATTTGATAGTTTTAGCTAAAAAATTAGGACTTACCCCTTGGGGTCTTTCGTTCCATGTCGGTTCCCAACAGCGGGATATCATGGCGTGGGACAGTGCCTTATCAAAGGTTAGCTATCTTTTTTCTTGGTTGCAGGAAAACGAGGGGATCAATCTCCAATGTATTAATATGGGGGGAGGATTCCCCGCTACCTATCAAGAAAAAACCAATCCGCTTGAAACGTATGCCAAGGAGATCACCCGGTTCTTGCAAGAAGATTATGATGGGGCACTACCCGAAATAATCATTGAGCCAGGTCGTTCTTTGGTTGGTAATTCGGGGGTGTTGGTGAGTGAAATCGTCTTAATCTCACGTAAATCGAGAACGGCTTTAGAACGTTGGATTTATCAAGATTGTGGCCGCTTTGG
>JAQVOO010000054.1 GCA_028702575.1 Sphaerochaetaceae bacterium | reverse complement strand
GCGAAGCAAGCACCTTCGTCCGGCGAGCTTAGCGACGACGGTACCCGACAGCCTGAAAGGCGAAGGGTGCAATCCTTCCCCCGCAACCAAAAAAAGCAAATCCCTCGTTCGCGGGGGATTTGCTTTTTTTCTGTATGATCTGCATTGCCGGCCTACACCAAATTTGTAATATATGCCTCCAATCTACACGGAGAAAAAATTGATAGGGTAAAATCTATGATCAATTATGCTAGTTACATTAACACTGTTAATCATTCCCATTCCTTTAGATAAATTACTGAATATGAGATAATCAATATATTATCTGCTATTCATTGTATTGACAGTGCTAATATATTGTAAAAATACTGTCGCACTAAGTGTGTAGGAATAGTGAGGAGCATTCTTCAATGTTGACAAAGAGATGGAAGAAGCGTATCGGAGATCGGCGAAATGCCTGAACGAGAATCCCAAAAAAGCGACGCTTTCGGAAGAAGAGCTTGATCGACTGAAGAAAGAATACATGAAAACTATAAAAAAGAACCGAAAACGTAAATTAGTGTCCATTATAACGGTCCGTGATTGATTTACAAATATGAAAATATATGTATTAATATAAGCATCATGACTTTGCGCAAACATCCCTGCTACTTAATACAGTCATCGCATGAAGTGATATGCGTCTTTTGAAGTACATGGTGAAGGTTTTATGGAACTAATGTTAGCAAAACGTTATGATGACGGCAAAGAGGAAACAGTCGCAGAGCATATGCGCTGTACGGCTGATGTTGCATTTGATCAATATGAAAGGCTCCCTCAGGGCGTAAAAAATATGATGCCCTCCAGGGAGTTTTGTGTTTTTTGTGCTGCAATTCATGACATTGGAAAAGCCAGTCCAATATTTCAAGCACATATAAAATACGGAAAAGGGCATAACAAGCCGCAGCATTGGATGATTTCATATAAAATTTTGATTGACAGCGGATTTGATGAAACGATTTGTCAATTTGTTGCGGTCCATCACGGAAATCTTCCGGAAAGCAAGATTTTGAATGCTATTAGAGGCAGGGCATATAATGACGAATGCGGCTCTGAATCAGAAGAGTATGCCTTGGTGCAAGCAGAGCTTTTAAATTTTGCCATAAGGATTTCCGGCATTGATCTTTCCTCCCGCAGGCGCGGGGGTGATCCCTTCCACCGGCAAACCAACTGATAACGCAGATATCGAATCTTTAAACGGCAGCTTCCGTGATGAATGTCTGAATGTAAACTGGTTTATGTCGTTGGATGATGCACAATAAAGATAGAAAAGTAGGAAAACGGCTATAATGAATTCAGACCGCATAGCGGACTAACACATATGGCGTAGTCTGAGTTCGCTTCTACCACAAGGATTGAAGCCATTTAAGAGGTCGATTTTAAACATTTTCATTGTATATATTTGTGGGGACCCTCACGTGGAGGAAAATTTGTGCAAATAAAGACTAAATTATGGGGCAAGAAAAGGGAAATAGATGGCCAATACTATTGGCTTCCGCTTGAACAACATTTATTAGACACATCTAACATTATGATTCAACTGTGGAACCATTGGCTTAGCGAGGGCCAAAAGGAATTCATTGAGAATTCAATTTCTGACTCTGAAGAAGACGTAATAAGCCTTGTGTCTTTTCTTGGTTTAACTCATGATTTAGGCAAAGCCACCCCGGGTTTTTCTTTGAGACCATCAGGACATAACCAATTAACAGATCTAGATAAAATGCTTTCAGAAAACCTGATTAAATCAGGCTTTTGTGGATTGGAAAAATGGAATATAGAATCTTCAAAAAAATCCCCTCATGCATTAGCAAGTCAGGTTTTATTGAATTCCTATGGTATTTGCGAAGATATTGCATCGATTATAGGTGGACATCATGGACAACCTGTAGATGATAAGTTGGAAATTAAAAAGCAACTAGAGTCTTATGCGGCTAATTATTATCAATATGATCAAAGTTGTGAATGCACCGAGAAGTGGAAACGGGTGCAGCTTAGCTTGTTTGAATGGGCATTAGAGGAAGCCGGATATGAAAATGTCGATGCGCTTCCCAGAATTGAGCAACCTGCCCAGGTTCTTCTACAAGGGCTTCTTATTATGGCGGATTGGATTGCAAGCAATGACGATTTTTTTCCTTTATTCCCGATAGATAAAGACGAAGAGGAGCTACAAGAGGAACGTCTTAAATATGGTTGGGAGTGCTGGAGCAAAACTTTCCCATGGGCATCAGTATATTCGGGTGATGCTTTAGGTCTATACAATAAGAGATTTCAATATAATCCAAGAGATATACAGAAGGCCTTTTTTGAAGCTATTGATAAAACAAACAATCCAGGAATAATAATATTGGAAGCACCTATGGGTGCCGGAAAAACTGAAGCCGCTTTATTGGGAGTTGAGCAAATGGCGGAAAAAAGAAAATGTTCTGGAATGTTTTTGGGATTACCGACACAAGCGACATCCGATGGAATTTTTCCGAGGGTTGAAGCGTGGATTGAGAAAATTGCCGGCGAAACAGGTGATAACAAGTCGATTCAGCTCATGCATGGGAAATCACAGTTTAATGAGGCATTTCAAAGTTTAAAAAATGTAGGAGGAAATGGCGCAGAAGAGGGCCTTGTTGTAATAAATGAATGGTTTACAGGAAGGAAAACTGCCATTCTAGATGATTTCGTTGTAGGAACTGTTGATCAGTTGTTGTTGGCAGGATTAAAACAAAAACATCTAGCTCTTAGACACTTAGGATTATCGAAAAAAGTCATCGTGGTTGATGAAGTACATGCGTATGACTCTTATATGGGAGCATTTCTTGAGCGGATTGTTGAATGGCTAGGTGCATATAGGATGCCAATAATTATCTTGTCTGCAACGTTGCCAGCATTGAGGCGAGAGCGATTGGTCAAAACTTATTTACTTGGGATGGGGGTAAAACGCCGAGACATACAGGCCGAGTACTCCGACTGGGGAGAAACGGAGGCGTATCCTTTAATTACATACACGGACGGTGACAGAGTAAGTCAGTTACGGCATTTTCGGCCAGAAAACACAAAAGAAGTGAAAGTGGAATTAATTAAAGAGGATGATTTAGCAACAATCATTGAAAAATCGCTTTCAAACGGAGGAATTGCCGGTATTGTTGTCAACACAGTAAAACGCGCGCAATGTTTGGCTAGAGAGTTAGAATGTGTGTATGGAAAAGAAAATATAAGTGTACTGCACTCCAGCTTTCTTGCTACGCACAGGCGGGAAAAAGAAAAACAATTATTAAATGAAATCGGGAAAAATGGCGAACGACCTAAACTGAAAATTATTATAGGTACACAAGTTTTAGAACAGTCATTGGATATTGATTTTGATGTACTTATCACAGACATTGCTCCGGTAGATTTATTGTTGCAGAGAATTGGACGATTACATAGGCATATGGAAACGGAAAGACCAGAAAATCTAAAAACTCCTGTTGTGTATGTGATGGGTGCACAGACAATGGCAGAATTTGAAGGGGGAACAAGTAAGATATACGGAGATTACTTGCTGACCCGCACGCAATTAGTTCTTCCGAAGAAGTTGATGCTTCCTGAGGATATATCCAGGCTGGTTCAAAAAGTATATATGGGAAAAGAATTAGATATTCCTCAGTCAATCAGAAAGAAATATGAGGAAATGAAGGAAGAGGATATGTTGAAAATGAAAGCAAGGGAAAACAATGCAAATGCATATCTTCTTAAAAGACCTTTTGATTCAGAAGGAAACAGTCTAATCGGTTGGTTAAAGGACAACCCACCATGCGATACGGAAGAGGCAGGGTTAGCAAAAGTACGGGATGGCACCGATTCCATTGAGGTCTTTCTGGTTAAGAGAAAAGAGACTGAACTGTATCTGCTTGATGACACTACGAACATCAATGGTGACTTAACATATGGTCTGGCAAAGAAAATTTCCCAGCAGACGATTCGCCTTCCTCACATCTTCTGCTACAAAACGGACAAAGTGATTAAAGAATTAGAGCAGCGCAATATAGTTGAACTCCCTCACTGGCAAGAAAATCCGTGGTTAAAAGGAAGCCTGGGAATCATTCTTGATGAAGATAATAGTGCTACTCTGGTGGGTTATAAGATTCATTATGATAAACAATATGGAATGACTTATGGAAAGGAGGAAAGATGAGCCAATTTAATTTGCTGGATGAAAAATGGTTAAACGTAATGATTGATGAGAAAGGAGAAACAGAAGAAATATCATTAAAGGAATTGTTCGAGAATGCCCATAAGTACAAGCAACTTGCGGGGGACACTCCAACGCAGGATTTTGCTATTTTACGATTGTTGTTAGCTGTATTACATACGGTTTTTACAAGATTTACAGTGACAGGTGAGCCCTACAAATGGGTTGCTATTGATGCAGACACACATAAAATCAAGGAAGAGATTGACAAAGATGATGTGCCAGAATACAGAAATGATTTGTATGCAACATGGAAAACGCTTTGGGGAAAACGAGAGTTTCCGTACATAGTAAATGAATATTTGGAAAGATACCGCCACCGTTTTTATTTACTCGATAAGAAATATCCCTTTTTTCAATTCCCGGAAATCGGAGCACCGGATTACCCATACAGCGCAACGGATAATAGCATTAACAAATTGAATGGGAGGATTTTAGAAGGAGATCCAAGAAAACCTAGATTATTTATGAGTCAGTACCAAACCGGATTAGAGTACTCTGTTGCTGCAAGATGGCTGTTATATACGAACGGTTACGCACCTTCAAAGTCAGGAAATCCAGGTCAAAAGAAAAAAAGAGAATCAACAGGGGTCGCCTATTTAGGTAAATTGGGTGGCATTTATGCCAGCGGAAAGAATCTCTTTGAAACCCTTTTACTGAATCTGAATCTTCGCGAGAATGCTTGCATACAAAAGCCAATATGGGAAATAGATCCTAAAATCGAAAATTTTAAGGCATTGCCGGATAATCTGGCGCAGCTCTTCACTTATCCCAGTAGGCAGCTACTCTTAAAGACAAATGAAGAAAATCAGGTTGTTGAATACAGGTTAGATCTGGCTATCAGCAATTTTGAATATGCACCAAATTTAAAAATCGAACCCTTTACATTATGGAGGTATGACGAAAATTTGGATATCGGGAAATGGAAAGTAAAGGAAGGATACATACCAAAACGTCATGACCCAAATAAATATTTCTGGCAGGAAATGCAAACCTTTTCCTCCATTGAGGAAAAAAAGTATAAGCCGGGCATTATTGACTGGCTCACAACCTTACAAGGGGACGGGTATGTAACAGGTTTGATATCATTAAATGCAGTGGCGGAAAACTATATTCAAAAAGATGGTGTTGTAGACAGGCAAATATATGATCAAATTTCCGAAAATATTGGCTTATTGGACAAGCAGGAGAATGGATGGCTGACTATTATAGCTGATGAAATAAAAAATACGGAGAAAGTCATTAGAAACACCATTGTTCGTTTCGCCAGGGATATAGATAATATACGGAATTCAAATAATGATAGCGTGGAAAAAGAAACGAAGAGGCAGATATTTTTTTCTATAGACCGGTCATTCCGTAATTGGCTAATCAGCATTTCGCCAGATGATGAAAAAAAAGAACGAACGCTGGAGTGGAAGTCTATATTACGAGAAGAAATTATTCAACAAGGAAACGAATTAATACAGGGGGCAGGGAATAGAGATTATCTCGGATACTATCCAGATAAAAAAAACAAAAGATTAGAAAACATAGAGATTGCGTATATTCGATTCAGAGAAAATATTAAAAAGGAATTGGGGGTGAAGGAATGAGTAAAGATTTATATAGAGTAACCGCAAAAATTCTATATAAGTTAGGAGAGAGGTTGGAGCTATCTGAGACAAAGGCTGTTTTATCACACCTAAGAAATTCTATAGGAAGGGACATCTCAGAGACAGTTGCAATTTGGCCATTAATGTTTGAAGAAGTACCGCCGGATTACTTGAGTACAAGCGGAACACCTACATATCAAGAAAATGCGATATTATCGTCTTTGCAACTATATGCACTACATCAGCAGGGGAAAAGCAAAACGGTGCATGAATCATCAGGAGATGGTATCGGAAAAGCGTTGCACGATATTAGGGACACAAATCATTTGGCGTTAGACAGAAGATTTAACGCATTAGTAACTTCCAGTAATTTTGCTGAACTGACCACACATTTGCGCCATCTGATCAGCATACTTAAACAAAAATCAGATATAAGAATCGATTATGCTAAGTTAGCCCAGGATTTCTACTGGTATCAGGTCTCGCCGGAATCTGCCAACCGCATGCGTATGCGCTGGGGACAAAACTATTATTTCTATCATTTAAAAGAGGAAAAAGGAGAAGAAGATGAACAATAATATTTATATGGATTTACATGTGATTCAAACCGTCCCCCCGAGCAATATTAACCGGGATGATACAGGCAGCCCTAAAACTGCCCAATACGGTGGTGTTACGCGAGCTCGAGTATCTTCCCAAAGCTGGAAGAAAGCTATGAGGGATTATTTTAAGGAGCATACAGACGAAGAAACCTTGGGAATCAGAACGGTGAAAATTGTAAATTCTCTTGCAGAAGCTATTATGGAAAAAGATCAGTCAGTTGATGAAAAAAGTGCCTATGAACTTGCAGAAGAGATTTTTAATACTGCAAAAATCTCCACAAAAGATCGAGAAGCTAAAGCGCTTTTCTTCCTGGGAGGGGAACAACGAAAAAGGCTTGCTTCTTATGGGGTGGAACACGCTGGTAATTTGCAGAGAAAAGAGATTCAAAACATCTTAAAAGCAAATCAAAGCATAGATATCGCCTTGTTTGGACGTATGGTCGCAGATGCACCAGAATTAAATGTAGATGCAAGTTCGCAAGTTGCCCATTCTATATCTACACATGAAATAGCAACAGAATTTGATTTTTTCACAGCAGTTGATGATTTAACTCCTAAGGATCAAGCCGGCGCTGGTATGCTTGGAACGGTGGAATACAATTCGTCCACCCTGTATAGGTATGCGAACGTGGCAGTACATGAATTGAATAACCAGTTGGATAATAGTAAAGGTGCTGTCATTGAGTCACTAAAACTTTTTGTAAAATCATTTGTGCTGTCCTTACCGACCGGGAAAATGAATACATTTGCAAATCAGACACTTCCAGATGCATTAATCGTTTCTGTGCGCCCGGATCGCCCAGTGAATCTGGTAAATGCATTTGAGAATCCCGTTAAAGCCAAAGACGGATATGTAATCGGCTCTATTTCCAAACTTAAAGAAGAATTTAATAAAGTTAATCACTTTGCAGAGGCGCCCATTGCGATCTTTACAGTAGGCGATATAAATGGAATTGGAGATGGCAAGGAAAATCTAAATGAGTTATTAGTAGCGTTGGGAAATGTAATAGATGGGTTGTTATAGGTGAGAACCATGATGAAAACAATTATTTTAAAGTTTTCGGGACCTTTGCAGTCGTGGGGAATTGGTTCTAATTTTGAAACTAGGGATACGGCAAGATGCCCTACAAAAAGTGCAGTGGTTGGGTTGATTGGCAGTGCCTTTGGATACCGGCGGGATGAAACTGAAAAGTTTCATAGACTAAATGAACTATCATTCGGAGTCCGCATTGAACAAAGGGGCTCCTTGTTAAAGGATTATCATATTGCAAGGTCTGTAAATCAGGCTTATGTGACAAACAGATATTACTTGCAAGATGCAGTTTTTTTGGCAATGCTTTCACATGAAGAACCAAGTCGGATCGATGCTGTGGCGAAAGCGCTTGCTTATCCTGTGTTTCCTCTTTATATGGGACGTCGCAGTGTCCCGGTGGGCAGTGATTTTTTCCAGGGAGTTGTGGAAATCGATTTGTTATCTACTATCAAATCGCACAATTGGCAGGCAAGTATGTGGTACCAGAAAAAGTATTTACGAGGAAGTAAATCAGACAAGATTACATTAGATGCTTATGTAGATGCAAGGCTGTTAGATGATTCTTCAGCGCCGATGTTTCAACGAGATAGAGTGGAATCATTTGATTTGATGAATCGGAAGCAGGGCTTTAGGCCAGTAAAATCTTTACAAGTTGAAATTCAAATTGCAGAAAAGGGCAAAGATACAGAACATGATGCCTTTCAAGGGATAGGAGGCGTATGATGTATTATATTTCGCAAGTGGAAATCGATACCGAAAACAGAAAAAGGATATCTGAATTAACTCATTTGGGAGCATATCATAACTGGGTAGAGAAAAGTTTCCCTGAAGAATTCGCTGCCGGAGTTCGAAGCCGAAAATTGTGGAGAATAGATCGACTACGGGGGAAAAGCTATCTGTTAATTGTTAGCCAAATGAGGCCAGACATTAAACAGTTGGAGGCATATGGAGTTCCTAATACTGGGCAATGCAAAAACTATGATCCATTTCTACAAAGCCTAACAGATGGCCAGAGAGTGTCATTCCGATTAACAGCAAATCCCGTAAGAGCAGTTAAACAAGATGAACAAAGAGGGAAAGTTTACCCGCACATTACGGCCGAGAAGCAGCTTGAATATTTGGGAAAACGTGCCGAGAAGCTGGGCTTTTCATTATTAGATAATGACTATCAAATTGTACAAAGAGATTTCCCGGAATTGAAAAAAAAGGATGGGAAAAACGTTAAGCTGGCCAGAGCAATTTATGAAGGTAATCTGACTATTGAAAACCCCGAAATTTTCAGAAATACTTTAACTGAAGGTGTAGGAAAAGAGAAGGCATATGGCTTTGGTATGATGACCGTTGTACCTGAAGGACGATAGATGGAAAGATTAACAAGTATTAAAAAACCAGAGTTACAAGCACTTCCACGTGTAATTGACAGAATAACTTATTTATATTTAGAGCATGCAAAAATTAATAAACAAGATGGTGCCATTACAGTTACAGACAGCCGGGGCATTATTCGTATTCCGGCTGCAACCGTGGGAGTATTGTTACTTGGCCCGGGAACGGAGGTTACACATCGAGCCATGGAGCTGATTGGAGATACGGGGACAAGTGTTGTGTGGACTGGAGAACGAGGGGTTAGGCATTATGCACATGGCCGAGCTCTATCACATAATACAAAATTGTTGGTAAAACAAGCAGAGTTAGTCTCTAATGTCAGGTCGAGGGTATCGATAGCACGGAAAATGTATCAAATGCGTTTTGAAAACGAAGATGTTTCAAACCTGACAATGCAACAACTTCGAGGGCGAGAAGGTGCTAGGGTGAGAAGTATCTACAGGAAGGAAGCAAAAGCAACGGGTGTCTCCTGGGTGGGCAGAGAATATAATACGGATGATTTTGCAAGTGGAACTCCAATTAACCAAGCTTTGTCAGCGGCTCATACAGCGTTATATGGCCTGGTATACAGTGTGATTGTGGCACTTGGATTATCACCCGGTTTAGGATTTATTCATACTGGACATGATTTATCTTTTGTTTACGATATTGCTGATTTATATAAGGCGAATGTCACAATACCTATTGCTTTTAAAATCGCATCGAATTCAGAAGCTGAGAATATTGGAAGAGAAACACGGCTGGCAGTACGGGATGCTTTTGTAGATGGCAAGATTATCGGAAAAATAACAAAGGATTTATATTACCTTTTGGGTGAAGAGGAACAAGAGGTAATTACCGATTTAATCAGTCTCTGGGATGATAAAGAGGGTCTTGTGGCGCACGGTGTATCGTACGAAGAATTTGTGTAAAAGGGGCTGCGATTATGCCTATGGCGGTTGTCACTCTGACGAATGTCCCCCATTCATTAAGAGGAGATTTGACGAAATGGCTGCAAGAAATATCTACAGGTGTTTATGTGGGCAATATAAATACACGCATTAGAGAAGAGTTATGGAAACGCATCATTGATAATATCGGCCAGGGGCAGGCAACCATGTCTTATGCTAAACGCAATGAAATAGGGTATGATTTTGTGGTGCATAACACAAAGAGAGAAGTGGTTTATTGTGATGGTATACCGTTGGTTTTGCTGCCCAAAGAAATCAGCTCTTCGCCGCTGCAGCAGTTGGGATTCAGCAACGCTGCTAAGTATGAAAAAATAAAAAGGGCCAGTCAGCGTAGGAGAGATATAAAAGAAAGTGTGAGTGAAAATTATGTAGTTATCGATGTAGAAACAACGGGCATTAATTCACAAAAAGATCGGATTATTGAGATAGCTGCATTAAAAAAGGAAAACACTGAGACAATCTTATTACAGAGGTTGGTAAGAATTGAAGCAGGACTTCAAAGAGAAATATCCGAACTGACGGGAATTACGAATGAAACGCTTGCTAATGAAGGGGAGGATATTGAGGTTGTTCTTAGTGAATTATTGGACTTTATGGGGAATTCCACTATAGTAGGGTATAATGTAAAATTTGATATCAGTTTCCTTAATGTTGCATTAAAAAAGGGTGGGCATGAGGCATTGACTAATAAAACAGCATGTCTTTTGCAAGAGGCAAAAAGAAAACAAAAAATTCTGAGAGACTATAAACTAAGCACAGTGTTAAGGGAATACGACATAAGCACTGAAGGTTTGCATAGAGCTTATGCAGACGTTAAGGCAAAGTATGAATTAGCGATGAAACTAAATATTTTCCAATAATTTAAGATGGGTAATTGGCAAAAAGTCAAGGATCTTGAAGTGTGTTCCCCGCATGGGCGGGGGTGATCCACGCCATGACATGGGATGACTTAAAAATCTTTACGTGTTCCCCGCATGGGCGGGGGTGATCCCGATTATCGTTCTATTTTGCAACGATAAATGCAAGTGTTCCCCGCATGGGCGGGGGTGATCCTGTTAGATTTGAAGCAAGGTAGATTACATTTCCGTGTTCCCCGCATGGGCGGGGGTGATCCTCGGCAGATGCTATCATCGGTTTACCTCCTTAAGTGTTCCCCGCATGGGCGGGGGTGATCCCGATATAGCGATCTGCTTGCGTCCAGTCTTGCCGTGTTCCCCGCATGGGCGGGGGTGATCCTGTTCGGCTCTACTCGGAGATATTCGCCCAACCGTGTTCCCCGCATGGGCGGGGGTGATCCCCGGGGTCCTTGTATTGGTAGTTGAGCAGAGCTGTGTTCCCCGCATGGGCGGGGGTGATCCTCATAGCAGGCGAAATTACTATTGACGATGTGCGTGTTCCCCGCATGGGCGGGGGTGATCCTTATCTCAACTTCTTTTGTATAAGAATCAATTAGTGTTCCCCGCATGGGCGGGGGTGATCCTACGACTCTGTAGAAGATGCGTTCCGCTATGGGGTGTTCCCCGCATGGGCGGGGGTGATCCTTGCACCAGAGAAAGAAGGTTCCAATGGTAGACGTGTTCCCCGCATGGGCGGGGGTGATCCTCCCATCATCTCCACCAAGCACGAGGCGTTAAAGTGTTCCCCGCATGGGCGGGGGTGATCCGTCGAAACGCCTTCGGGCGTCCGTGCCGGATAAGTGTTCCCCGCATGGGCGGGGGTGATCCTGAACTGACCTTTTCTCGCACCTGCGACCTTAGGTGTTCCCCGCATGGGCGGGGGTGATCCTGGAAGAACTGGAGGCAGAAAATGAAGAAAACTGTGTTCCCCGCATGGGCGGGGGTGATCCTCCTGTCGCCAGGCTTTAGATCAAACTTACGCTGTGTTCCCCGCATGGGCGGGGGTGATCCTCCAATACCAACATCAGGACCTTTTTGCGGAGCGTGTTCCCCGCATGGGCGGGGGTGATCCCGATATTGACGATGTACGTGGTAATCGTATCTCCGCAAAGGAAGAAGTGCATCGGAGATCGGCAAAAAATTAGAACTTTTACTAGGCGAGCAATGGATATACAAAGAGCAGCTACTGGATTACCACCGCTTTCTTGCCTGCACCCAATGAAAGAAGTATAATGTAGTTGAAATTCAACAGAAATACTTGCCGATCTTAACGATAAACGAATGTCACGCTGAAAGGAGGGAACTTCAATGAACCGATTCCTGAAAAACCGCTTACCTGTCATACTGTTCGTTATTTTGCTGTGCATCGCGCTTGTAGGATGTGGAGG
>JAQVOO010000241.1 GCA_028702575.1 Sphaerochaetaceae bacterium | reverse complement strand
AATAATAACAGGGTATAGTGCCATTGCTTCCGGTAAAGAAGAACCTGGTGCACCTGAGCAAGCCCCATGGGGTTACATTGTTATACACTATAATTATGATCAATTATTAGCGGAAGCGGGTACTTTTAATTTATTAAAAGATTATGAATTTTCCATCAGGGTTAAAGATATTGGCGGAATGTGGCACGTAGTCTATGGAGATGATACGTTGTTAAAAAACGATATTCTCCAGACCGATTTTTCCTATTCTTTGTTGGATTGGGAACTAATATTAATACCCTTACAGGGTTGGACCGTTTGGACCAACATAACCATTTTACTTGCGGGTATTGTCGTCGCAATTTTCCTGGGTGTGGTAGGATTTTCGATGACTAAACGCATTTTTACGATGCGGCGCCAAGTCTGTTCAGATGATATGACGGGCGTGTTAAATAAAACTGAATTTATACGTATCCTAAAAGTGAGGATGGATCAATATTATAAAACTGGAACACGCATAGCTTTAGCCCTGCTCGATATTGATAACTTCAAAAGTATTAATGATCAATATGGGCATGCCGAAGGGGATCGGGCCTTACTAGCTTTAGTTCAGCGCATCACTCAAACGGTACAACCATATGATGTTGTGGGGCGTTTAGGAGGGGATGAATTTGCAATTCTCTTTTGCAACTTAACGACTGAAACAGCTCCCTATATAGCCTCCAAGCGTGTGTTTAGAGAATTAGAAAATTTAACTATTGAGGGGGCTTCGACCCCTATCCATATTCAAACCAGCATGGGAGTGGCCATCTCGGGAATTGATGCTTTAGATGTGCACGGCCTACTTAAACAAGCAGACACAGCGTTATATACCGCTAAGGCGAATGGCAAAAATATGCTAGCATTTAGTTAAAATCCTTCTCGGTAATTTATTTTTAATGGACAAATGCTCGTTTAAGGGGTATCATCATAGGATGAAATTAACATTTATTGGTGGTGTACGAACCGTAACTGGCAGTTGTATTAAGATAGATTGTGATGGTAAACAATTATTGATAGATTGTGGTCTGCCCCAAGGGCATGATGAAAAAAAACTTGGGATGGAGCTGCCTTTTAAAGGATCTGAGATAGATTACGTCCTGTTGACCCACGCTCATATTGACCATTCAGGTCGAATTCCTCTTTTAGTGCGGGATGGGTTTAGGGGCACCGTCCATTGTACAACGGCAACTGCCGATTTGTGCTCGATCATGCTTGCGGACTCAGGCCATATCCAAGAGATGGAAACCGAGTGGCTTAACCGTAAACGCAAGCGAGCTGGTAAAAGCCAAATTGAACCTTTATATACCGTCGATGATGCTACGAAAGCGATGGACCTGTTCACTGGTCACCCCTATAATCAACGATTCACAGTAGATCAAGGAATTGAAGTTGAATTTACCGATGCCGGGCACTTGCTCGGATCATCTTCGATCCAAGTTTGGTTAACCGAAGCAGGAAAAACCAAGCATTTGGTCTTCAGTGGTGATATTGGAAATATGGATCAACCTATTATTCAAGACCCTGTTTGTATCCGAGAGGCCGATTTTGTAGTAATGGAATCAACGTATGGAGATCGCCTGCATCCAGAGCCAGCTTACGCCACCCAAAAGATTGCTACCGAGGAAAGTGCTCGTAAGCTCGCTGCTATTATTAAAGAGACCTTTGCAAAAGGTGGTAATGTTATCATTCCCTCTTTTGCAGTGGGGAGAACACAAGAGTTACTCTATCTTTTACGTTATATTATTATTCATAAGTTACTTCCTGATATTCCATCCTTGCCTGTTTTCCTCGACAGCCCCTTGGCAATTGAGGCGACCAAGGTATTTTCGCGCAATATTGTGGGTTATTTTGATGAAGAGGCGATGGCAATTGTAGATAAGGGCTTAAATCCCCTTATATTCGATTCGCTCACTGCTACTGTGACTGCCGATCAATCAAGAGAACTTAATCGGCGCAAAGAGAGTGCCGTTATTATTAGTTCTAGCGGAATGTGTGAGGCTGGACGGATAAAACATCACCTTAAGCATAATTTATGGCGTCCTGAAAGTACGATTGTGTTTTGTGGTTATCAAGCAAATGGAACTTTAGGTCGTGCTATTCTTGATGGTGCTAAAAAGGTGACCATCTTCGGAGATCACATTGATATTAGAGCCACAGTTACAAAGCTAGAAAATATTAGTGGACACGCCGACCAGGCGGGGCTGATCAATTGGATTTCGTGCTTCACGCAGCGCCCGCAGCACGTCTTTGTAGTACATGGGGAAGAGCAGGTTGCCCAATATTTTGCTGGCTTACTTGGTTCTTCATTAAATCTTGCCGCATGGGCTCCGAGGCCTGGTGAGTCTTTCGATCTCTTGGAAGATCGATTACCCATTGCAAGCGAAGAAAAGCTCTGGGTGGCTGGCATTGCCGATTTAAAACAAGCCTACGTGCAACTTGATCAAGTTTTTGCTGGGGTACGCGCTGTCGCCAATAGAATGCACTCCCATGGACAAGAAGCATTTAAAGATCCTTCATCCCACAATGCCCAAAAGTTAGCCAATGCTGTCCTCCGTTTTACCGAGGATTTAGAAGCATTACGTAGCCGTTGGGATGGCAATGAGCAGTAAGATAATTATGAGATGACGATAATGGCACTTCGAGATTCCAACAAAGGTATAGACCTCGAAATATCATAGCAGAAGGCTCTATTTTCATGATATGGTTTTCTTAGCTTTCTATGGAGGTGTTGCATGAAAATATTAGCAATCGGAGCTCACCCAGATGATGCAGAGATTTGTTGCTTTGGAACGTTAGCCCGTTGTGTAGAGCGAGGCGATTCTGTCGTAGTTTGTGCCGTGACCAATGGGAACCAAGGGCACAGCGAAATAAAGCCAACTCAGTTGCGGGTTATAAGGATGGGGGAAGGGGCAAAAAGTGCTCAGGTAATTGGAGCCTCCTATTGTACTTTGGATATTGATGATATGGCCCTTAACGCCCAAGATGAGGCGACCAGGTT
>JAQVOO010000240.1 GCA_028702575.1 Sphaerochaetaceae bacterium | reverse complement strand
CTACAGTATATCACGACACCCCGGGTTTTTGTGGTATACTGCGATTAATATTTTGTTTTCCATCTATTTTTGGGACTGTAGAATAACGTTGTTGTGCGCGGGGTTGTGTTTAGATAATCTTATTCTTATTACTGTAGAAGATAAAATTCTTTTCCCTCGCATGTTTCCTGAGTACCAAGAGTATAAGAAGCAAACACCCTTTTTGTTGACGATAAGGAGTTTAACACAATGGAGAGGCTTGAAGTGACGAGCCATGTTGTTGTCACAGATGATGATTCGGCAATTAGAAAAGTGCTACAAATATTTCTACAAAAAAGTGGCTACATAGTCACTTTATGTAAGAATGGTGAGGAGTTGTTACAACTTTTAGAAGTAAGCAATACTACCGTCGATCTTATTTTCCTCGATATTAAAATGCCAGGCCTTTCTGGATTGGAGTTGCTTGAAATCATCCAGCAAAAGTACCCGCTCATTCCAGTTATTATGTTAACTGCTTTTAATGACCTTGATACCGGCATGAAAGCAATGCGCCTCGGTGCCAAAGATTATTTGGCCAAGCCAGTTAGTCGTGAAATTTTACTCACAAGTGCGAGACGGATTCTGGCTGAGTCTGCTTCCTCTAGAAGTGAACTTGCCAAACAGGTAAAAGCAATAGCCCATCAAAAAGAACTGGAGAATCAATTGCAAATCGCTTTAGGCACTATAGACAAAGTCACCCGAGCAACTCTCTTAGCCTTTTCAGAAACAATAGAACAAAAAGATGCCTATACAAAGGGGCATTGTAATCGAGTGAGTATTATTAGCGTAGCTATAGCAAAAGCATTCAGATTACCTCCAGAAAGTATTCTTGTTATAGAAGAAGGAGCTCTTTTACATGATATAGGGAAGATTGGGATTTCAGAACAGATTCTGAATAAGAGTTCGACTTTAACGAAAGAGGAGTACGAAATTATTAAAATGCACCCAGTGTATGGTGAGCGGATTATATCCCATATTGAGCTTTTTCAACCCTATCGATCAATTATTCGTAGCCATCATGAGCGTATTGATGGAAAAGGATACCCCGATGGCCTTAAGGGGGAAGAGATTCCTTTAAGTGTCGCGATGGTTTCATTAGCCGATGCCTTTGACTCTATGACCAGCGATAGAGCATATAGGTCAGCAATGTCAGTAGAGATCGTCCTAGAAGAGATTAAGCTTTTTAGTGGCACTCAATTTCATCCTGACGTAGTCGATGTTTTTATTGATAAAGAGTTGTATTTGCTATAAAGGAGGTTGGACTGCTTGGCCAGTTCTATGTACGATTAACCATTATGGATAAAATAGTCTTGTCCATCTCTACCATTCCCTCTGTGCAGAGTGCCCGGTTGTAATATGAAGTATCAGTATAGGCCAAACCCACATTCCTCACCCTAAAAACACCTTTTAACAGGTAATTATTTTTCAGGTTATTTTTGGTTAAACTCTTCAATTCTGTTCTCACTTACCAAGAATGAAGCAGCTTTGAGGGCATCCCTAGGTTTACTCCTTGGTCGGACGAAAATCCTACTAGACTATACAGTAGGATTCAAGGGTTGCCACTGCTCTGTTCTAGGGAGGAACTGCCAAAGCTACCTATCCGTTTGCCGATACCCGTTTTATTACGCATGCCCACCTACCCATCGCCGCCGCCTCCTGATGACCTTATCATTATTGTCCATCTTCTCAATGTCTGCTAGTAGGGTACCAAATCAGAGCTTGGGAGGAGCCTAAAAAACCACAAAGCCCAGTCACGAGGATAGCGTTGAAAAGGCTTTCCTGCAATGAGTAATTAATGCTCCTTCTTAAGTTGTTCTGCCAACGATCGTAAGAAGAATCCTACATCACTGACGATGCCTATGGCTTGGGCACTTCCTCTATCACTGAGTTTAGTTACTACTGCAGGGTTGATATCGATACAGATAGTCTTTACCCATGAGGGGGTCATGTTCCCCACGCCAATCGAATGTAGCATAGTGGAGAGCATGATAATAAGGTCGGCCCCTTCGATTATTTGAGCATATTCTTTTTGAGCTTCAAGCATGTCGTTCACTGTTTCAGGAAGAGGGCCATCGTCTCTGATAGAACCGGCGAGCGAGTAGGGAATATCAGCTTTAATAATTTCATACATCAATCCAGCTTTGAGTATTCCTTGTTCTACCGCGGCTTTTATGGTTCCACATCCATAAATTTTATTGATGGAGCGCATGTGATGGCTGTGTCCATGTTCGGCAACTTCTCCTGTTTTAAGTTGAACACCTAAAGAAGTGCCAAAAAAACGTAATTCTAAATCATGAACGGCGATAGCATTGCCACCAAGGAAGCCATGCACATAGCCTTGTTTAACGATTGAAGCAAGTGCATCCGCTCCTCCAGTATGGACTACAACAGGGCCAGCGACTACAACAGTCTTACCACCTCGCGCTTTAATGCTTTTTAATTCTTCGGCAAGTTTGATAACTGCGGTATCGACGCTCCGTTCTGAAGAGACAGTATTGGTCATGAAGGCAAAATCTTTCGCTGTTTTTTCAGGACCAAGTTCTGCTTCAACTGGGTATACTCTAATTGATTCGCTTCCGCAAACTACCAAGTTACCCGCTTTCAGGTCGCGCAGCTTAGAGCAAGTGAAAGTTTTTCTATGTTCATCATATACTAAAGCACCATCCATGCGTTGGTTTTCTACAGTGTGCCATTGACTTTGATAATAGACTTCCGTTCGATGGTTAGAGGTAGAGTAGAATGCTTCCGGGGCAAATTTATCTTTTTCTGCAACAACCATCTGGGCAGAAGGTACACATTTCTCAAATATACCTAAGGGCTTGAGTGCGGATATAATGGACTCAAGAAGTGCTCCATCTTTGCTTAACAAAGCGATTTCAAGTTGAGAAGGTTCTTCGGGAGTTTTACCTACCATGAAAGAAGTAATTCTGTAATCTCCCCCTTTAGAAAGAATCGTGTTGAGAATACTGGAAAGGATTCCAGAGTCAATGAGATGACCTTCTGCT
>JAQVOO010000239.1 GCA_028702575.1 Sphaerochaetaceae bacterium | reverse complement strand
GGAAAGTCTTTGCAGCTGGACCTTCGCGTGAAGGCCCAACCTAAATGGAGAAAGAATCAGGTTATACTAGATAGGATTCTTTAAAGATATCTTGCCAAAATGGGGAGAATTTTCTCCTTGCCGCAAGTTTTAATAAACCCAGCTAGTTTAGGTCCTCGTTCTTTATCAATTAAGACACTATAAATACCTTTAAAGAACTCAGGTGGTGCTATTTCATAGCGGTTTGCAATGGCATAGATCTCTTCACTCAGTTGCTTTTCATCAAACTCTTCTAATGTTACAATAGTAGCATGTAAATCGGTCACGGCTTTTTGAAAAACCTCATTGAGCTCCTGGAGTGGATCATCTTCACCTCGTAATACCCATCTAAAGTCTTCAGGGGAATAGGTGGTTATCCAGTTCCAAGCACATACACACCGCTGACGAAGACGATCTAGTTGACCTGGAGTAACATCTTCAAGTCCAGTTATTACCGCTTCAATGTCCCCACTGTGAATTTGTAAAAGATTACACAAATGACGAAATGGTATTTGATAGGATAATTCGGTAGGAATATCTTTTACCTGCGAAAGTTCATAAATCCTCTTTTCTCTTGCCTCTCGTTTCTCATTGACTTTCTGCACACCGAAATAGATACGTTCGGTGGTATCATAATCTTCGTAGATTTTTAGCACGTCTAAATCGAAGGAGATTGCAAATTCACTATTAGGTCGAGTTCCAACAAATAAGTAGCGGGTAATTTCCGGTGTGTAGATTTCAAGTACATCGGGCAAGCTGACAACTTCACCAGAAGAAGAGGAGATCTTCCCTCCCCGCCCTTTGATACTAATAAAGTCATACTGGAAAGAAACTGGGGCTTTTGATCCGAAGACTTCCACAATGTGCTTGGAAGTATCGAATGAGCCACCTTCACTATGGTGATCTTTTCCAGCTGGCTCAAAGTCAACATCTTCATAAGCCCAACGCATGGGCCAATCAATACGCCATGGCAATTTTGCGGCAGAGGTCGTACGCAAATCGATGGTTTCAACTTGTTGAGTTTCATCGTCACGATAGGTTATACCCCACTGGCCGTCCCATCCTAAAATGGTAGTGGTATCTTTGTCAGTAAAATTGCTAAACACTGAAAGAGGATACCAGTCATCGGGTAGTGGTGTGGTTCGGTATTCATCTAGGATAGCTTTAATTTCGTCTTTACGTTCAAGAGCAACTCGCATTTTTTCAGCATATGTTGAGCTGCGATAGCGCTCAGCTTGATACAAATATTCGGGTTCAATGCCGACTATGGGTAAGAGACTTTCAACCGCCTTTTCGTTAGCTTCAGCATAATTACTATAATTTCCCGTGGTATCGGGGACTAGGGTAATGGGTTTTCGTAAATAGGTTGTTAATAGTTCAGGGTTGGGCATATTCTTGGGAACTTTACGAAATACGTCGTAGTCATCCCAAGAATAGATAAAGCGGACCTTGTGTCCTTTATCACGTAGTGCACGCACTATGAGTTCAACTGAAATAATCTCTCGAAAATTCCCAATGTGAACTGTACCAGAAGGGGTAATGCCTGAAGCACAGGTATATTGGTCTTTAGGTCCCTTCTCTCGAATAATTTTGTCGGCATTTATGTCAGCCCAATGGAACGATATAGGTTGTTTACTCATGTGGGCGATTATAACGAGAGGAGAGATTTTGAGCAAGATGAAGAGCAATTCACACTATTTTAATATTTTCCCTTTATCTTTAGTGAAACCCGCTTATAATCAAAGCATGAGCGCAAAAAGATTCATGATCCTATTATTCTTATTACTCCTTACCACAGGTTCTCTTTTTGCTAATCAACGTGAGCAAGGAATCGCTTCCTGGTATGCTAGTGAGCCAGGAACACTCACTGCTAACGGGGAAGGCTTCGATCCTGAAGCGATGACGGCAGCTCATAAGACACTCAAGTTTGGTACAATTGTACGAGTACATAATCTTGAAGATAACCAAACAGTAGATGTACGTATTAATGATCGGGGTCCTTTCATAGAAAACCGAATAATTGATCTTACCCCAAGTGCAGCTAAAGCTTTACAGATGTATGAAAAGGGAATCATAGAAGTTGAACTGGAGATTTTAGCAGTGCCAGATATTCCAGAATCAAAGTATGACCGGCCAGGAGATACTGGTTGGTATCGTATTCAGATTGGAAGTTTTTCAAACATACAAACAGCATACTCCCTTTACACCACATTCCATGCTTTAGGATTTAAACCAACCATAGAAATTGTACAAGATACCCTCCTCCGCCTTACGCTACGTTGGATCCCTAGTAACGATAAAGATGAGAGCCTGAAAATAGTAAAAAGCCTCGGCTTTACAGACGTCTTATTAAGAAGTGAGCAAAACCCAAAATTATAGATATCCAGTTGACAGCAAGCCTCAATCTCCTTATTATCTTCAAGGTCGGGCCTATAGCTCAGTTGGTTAGAGCATCGGACTCATAATCCGTGGGTCGAAGGTTCAAGTCCTTCTGGGCCCAAAGATAGAACTCCTTGCAAGTGCAGGGAGTTTTGTTGTGTTATGGAGATTGGAAAGGCGATTGTACTGGTATAATAGGTAGCCAATTCTCCAGCAACAGGGTTTGCTTGAAAATTATTTTGATTGGAGCAACTAATTAAACATTGAAATAACATTGGGAATGTAACCGCCGGATTGCCTCCTTGAATTAAGGAATTAACTGAAAACATAAGCTAAAAACATAAGTTTACGTTTAGATCATAATACGGTAGACTTTGTAACAATGAATAATGTTTCAATTTCAACAGAAATTAGAGAAGTTTGTCGTAGTCTACATGTTAGTATTGCTGAATTAGCAAGAAGAACCGGACAATCTCCTCAGAATCTAAATGCTAAGCTTAACCGAGAAAGTTTTACAATAAATGAATTGGATTCAATTGCAATTGCCCTTGGTATAAAATTTGAAAGAAGATTTGTTATTCCAAAAGGATATAATAGGTGAGAGATATTAAAGAATTTAAGTTTGGAGAACTATTTTGTGGCCCTGGAGCCATTGGCTAT
>JAQVOO010000238.1 GCA_028702575.1 Sphaerochaetaceae bacterium | reverse complement strand
AAATTATCACAATGCATGTCGGTTATTATCTTTTCGAATGATTGCAATCCGCGAGTCTTTGTACATAATTTGGAATGCTGATCCCACCAATCTCGTAAACCACTTTTTCCAATCGCTTCAGGGAAATCCCCTCTGGCTATGGTTTCGAGAATGTGATAGTTCGCAGCATATTGCCGTTTCATATACGGTGGATCAATGTAGCAAAGATCTGCCGTGATCTGTCCAGCAAGGTTTTCTGCAAATCCAAGTTTAACAATATGACCTTTAGTGTTATCTTTATAGAACTCTATTGGTTTTAGAATAATTGAATCCAGTGAGTTCTTTTTAAACTCCGACAAAAAGTATCCATAGGTTCCAGATATATTGGCCACTTCATTTACTGCCATTATCAACGTGTGTTTTAGCAAGGACTCCTCTTCAGAAGAAATTTGTCCTGCATCGATCCACTCGTTGATCTTTTCGCGTATTGCATCTATTTTTTTAGCATTGCTCGAAGTGAAATACTTTCTTGCTGGAGTACCGTTTAGCGGCTTTCCATCGGGTGAGAATTCCTTAAAGAAAAAGCTCTCTTTGCCATCCAGTGTATTCAAATAATTTAGAACCATAACGTAAGTGCTGGCGCCATTTGCCGGAACGATACCTGCATCAATCAGCCCCCTGAAATCAGGAGCGGCAAAAAAAAGCAAGTTTGAAACCAGATGATGGTATGAGTAAGTCATCACATCTGATGCGACAACCTTATATCCGTTTTTTCTAAGATCGAGGGCTACTGAGCCAGTTCCCGCCATAATATCCGCGACAGTTCCTGAATTGCCTATTATTTGTTGGACTTTTTCCATAATGTGCGGTAGAAGCCGGGTCTTGTTGCCGATATATCTGTACATCACTGAACCTCCATTTTCATGTCGTTAACGGCACTCAGATTCGGCAACCTACTCATCTCATCAAGCACAAGTCGTCTTTCTTCGTCGGTTAAACAGTATTTTTTCATTATTAGTTTTTCAAGTTGTATATCATCCTCGTGATTATAGCCTTTCATCAGCTTTGATGATAATGCAATTATTTCTCTGTCTGTCTTGCTATCTTCAAAAGGACGGACAGGGAGAGTGTAAATAATTTTCTTTGTAAGATACGGGTGAGATTTCCATTCATTCTCGCCATATACTTTCAGATAGAAATAGTAGACGACTCTCGAGTTAATCAGTGCCATGTAGTATTCGAGTGGCACCTTTTGCCGGTTATCCTTGTATTTCAAAATATAAACGGTTTGACTGGTTACGCTTCCCGTATAATCAATTGCGCAGTAAATGCCTAACCCGGTTTTGCGAATCAGCATTTTGGGTGGGGTATATAGGTCTTCATTTTTATAGTTGATTCCCTCAATGTTTTTCCGAATGTAATTTGCACCGTCGACCTTATATCTCCGAACATTTTCTCCGACATAAATAAACACACTGTCTCTGCTCGGTTCTGAAGTAATGACATTATGAGTTGTCTCATCATTTACTAATATTTGAGCACCACAATGAGTACATGTTTTTCTGCCCTCTGTCAGTTGCTTCTTTTTGTATCCTTGAGCAAAACTACAAGCTGGACAGAAAACAATTTTTCCAGCCTTTGATATTTCGACCCCTCGACCAAAAACAAACAGGTCTTCCCATCTGATAGTATCACTGGCTATCTTGTCAAGAAGCACTTCCTCATTGGAATGAGTATCCACATCAAAGTTATATGCGTCATTATGCAAGAATCTTATCTGGTGGACAAGATGTGCACCATGATCAAAGTATCCATGTAAAGATCCGTTTCCGAGAAGAAATTCTTTTCTTTCATCGGTCGATAGTCTAAAGCATTTTGTTAGCGAATCATCCGTTGGGTTTTCTTTTTTACAAACTATTACTGTAGCAGCCCTGTTAACCTCGTCAAATATCTTCTCGCCTAAACGCGCAATTACCTTGATATTAGTCCTACTTGCTAAGAAATATCTCAGTTTCTCGTTTTGCGCATCAAAAAGCGAATCCGGAATAATAAAACCAAAATATCCGCCATCAGAAAGAATGTTATAGGATAATTCCAAAAAAAGGACATAGCTATCATATTGGCCAGTTCCAAGTGTAAATCCGGCACTTTTAATGAGATCTTGGCTATATATTTTTTCTGAACTCCATGGCGGGTTTGCAATTATCATATCAATTGGAGGCAATTTCTCCTTCCAATAAGATGCACTATTTCTCCTCACATTTTGCGGAATAATGGCATCGTTCAATATGATGTCATATTCGTCTTTAGTTGCATTTACGGCATCTCGATCAACATCTATTCCAATGTATTTCTTATCTGCACCAAATAGCCTTTTTGCTGCTCTCAGTAGAGAACATTCGCCGCTTGCTGGGTCAAGAATAGTTTTTATTTTTGCGCCTTCTGCTTGCGCAAAATCACTAAGCATTGATGCAACAAATTCCGCTAAAGTATCCGGCGTATAGACTACTCCATAGTTTCGCTTGAGCATTTTAATCCTCCTCGCCGGTTATCAAGAACATAAAATCATTGTCTTCAGATAATAACCTATTGATTGTAATTGACTGCAGTGTTACAAAGTGCTTTCCGACGCCTATAGTTTTTTTAAATGATCTATTTTCAAGCATGTTAGTGTCTCCTTGCTGCAACGAGGTCATTGATTTTCCTTGCCATCTTTCTTATCATTGTTAATCCATTCATCAATTTCGGACTTTTTAAACTTCCAGAGTTTCCCACCAATTTTATGTGCAGGCATATCCTTCGTTTTTATCCATGAACGAACAGTAGAGGCTTTTACACCCAAATATTTTGCGACTTCATCTATTCCGATATAGTTGTCGTTATTCTGATCAGTCATAGCGCCCTCCGTTTCTCAATACGTCCAACATACCATGTTATAGTATATCATGGTTTTTATCATTTTTAAAGAGTATTGATAACTTTCGAGTTGTTATTTTGTAGCGCTACAATACATCTTGGACAAATGAAAAAAAAAGAATGAAGGACGAGGCGAAATCGGTTATAGTTGAGTTGCAGACAACAAAA
>JAQVOO010000237.1 GCA_028702575.1 Sphaerochaetaceae bacterium | reverse complement strand
TGGTGAAGAACATGCCATCTCGCTCTATAAACCGCTCCCGCAAGCCCTGCTGAAACTTCCCGGCATCGATAGGCACTGGCAAACTTCGTTGCACATAGAAGGCAATCAGGCGGTCGAACAAGATTTTGGGGCTTCGCTCGATGATAGCAGTAGTGGAGTTGCCGGAAACCAAGTGAATGGGTAAATGCTCCAGATGTTCGGCAACAAATTCCCAAACACCCACATCGGAATGTTTGAGCTGATTGAATTTTTGGTCGAATTCGGAAGATGGTTTGTAGCAGGAAATTACTAAATCTTGTTTAACGGCTGTTGGTGTTGTAACACCTTTGAATCCTCCTTGTTTTTTGTCTAATGCTGCTACATTCGCAATTACAAAACCAGCATTTTGAATTCCAATTTGAATCCCATTCCAAACAGAAGCACCTGTATTGGAGAATTCTACGGTCATCCATTTTCCAGGCTTCAGAATTCTATAACATTCTTTGAATGAATCAAACATTAGGTGATTGTATTCTACTAATGTTTTGTTTTGCGACTTATTTTGTATAGCTTCTAGTGAATTGTTAGTGAAGATTTTTAAGTTGCTTTCCCAAAGGAAACTTGCTTCCGAATACATGATATTTGCTCCAAAAGGAGGGTCGATAAAAATATAGTCGATTGATCCCGTCCCAATCGGAGTTTTCTGAGCTGGGTTACAAGATGTTAAACCATTATTATTGGTTATATAACATGCTACAACCTTTCGTAGATTCTTTATTTTTCTCTCAATTGTGGAAAATATATTTTTTTCTTGATAAAGAGATGCTATGTAATGTACCCCTGGCATACCTCCCCCTCCTCCTGAAAATGACTGCTTTTTA
The DNA here is from genome assembly GCA_028702575.1 of Sphaerochaetaceae bacterium. Lineage (GTDB taxonomy): Bacteria > Spirochaetota > Spirochaetia > Sphaerochaetales > Sphaerochaetaceae > JAQVOO01. The sequence continues at coordinate 2,215 of JAQVOO010000237.1, read as the reverse complement.
TTTATATAATTAATGATTGAAGAAAGCACCCACTTAAGTTCATTGGAATTTGAATTATGCCACAGATAAGAAAATAAAAAATAATTCCTTGAAGTAAAGAATTGATGGGAGTGTGTTATACCTTTATGGTATCCGCTTCTATAAATGTCCGCCCAATTTTGGCCCCCTTTTAACATCATTGGATAAGAATATGCTTTACAGAAGTCATATTCACCCAAATTAATTTCAGGCTGAATATAGTAGTTTGTACTATCGCTAATTTCTATCTCAGAACGTGATTTTCCTCTTTTTACACTTACATGAGCGGGGACATATTTATTAACTTTTACAACATCATTTATTAGGTTGTCAAACTCGCTTACCTCAACAGGTATTAAATCATTCTTCGTCAGATTACTCTTACAATTTTTACATTCAAAATTAGATTTCACTTTGCCTGTTAGAGAATCATAACAATCATTTAGGAAAATAATCTCGTTTGAACATGTTGGACAGAGAAATACTTGAGACCAAACTACATACTCTATTTCTCCTACTATCTTTGAATTCTCTTTGAACGAGTACAAGTCAGGAACCTTAACTATCAGTTCTTTTTTTAGCCTTGTATATTCTTCCTCTATTTTATAAAGGTCAATCCTTTTATTATAATTGCTCGCTACAAAGGTTCCAAAAGGCGAAAGATCAGAACAAATGGAGTTTCTTTTACCAAATACCACAGAGGGAGAATCTTTTTTGATAATCAAAGACTCTGGTGAACTATAGTCATTACAAAAATTTGATGCAACTCCTGTCATACCAGTACCGCAAAATCCATCAAAAACAACATCTCCGGGTTGTGTATAATGCAGAATGAATCTCATGATTGCAGCATGGGGCACCTTGGTAAAATATGTGTGAGCTGAATAAATTGGGTGATTCTTCCCTTCACTCACATCCGCAGCATACGGTTCGGTCACCTCAAAATCCGATTTTCGCAAGCCCTGCTTTTCCAGTTCCTTTTTTTCTGCTTCCCATTCGGCAATAAAGTCGTTGAGCCAAGGATTAGGACAGGCTGTGTAGTATGGCGGGTCGCTTAGGTTCAGGATGTCTTCGTCTTCGCCTATGGGGAAGCCTTCCATCAGTTTAAGTTCGGGCAGTTTCTTGCGCAGCTCTTCGCGGAAGTAGGTTCTGCGTTCCTCTTCGGAGTTGAAGGTAAGGCCTAATACTGTGATCTTATTTTCGTCGCTCATGATTTTTTCAATTTTAGGAATTTTACTATCAGTCTGCCTTTTAGGGTCGTCTGGTACTTTTGGTTAGGGCTGGTGGGTTTATCCGGTATGGTCATGGTAAGCCAGCCTATGCTCACCAAAGGTTGTATATGGTTTTCGAAGTTGTTGGCATTATTTACCAATGAGAGATGAATGAGGATATCTTTACGGCTGCTAGCATCCCGTGCAAAGTCCAGTACTTTAAATGTATTATCAGCTATACCTCCAGCTATACCTCTGGCTATACCTCTGGCTATACCTCCGGCGACATCTTCGTTTAATGTGTCAGTGATTTCAATAAGCAGATTATCAGCATTATATGCTCTGTTAGCCATGCCTTCAGCTATACCTCCAACTATATCAGCACTATACTCAAACAGTTGATTGAGGATCGTATCAATGCCTTGGAAGTCCCATTTTATAGATGAAACATCCGGGGAAAAAGGTGTTTTTTCAATAAATGCCGGATGAATAAATAACTCTATCTCAAAGAATGTGTGATCTTCGTCGGTGTAAAAACGTGGTTCGGGAGAGCCATTATCTTTCAAAGCCTTTAGAATCGTAGGGATTCCGGTTGCCCGGCATTCGGTAAGCTCCAGTTCCTTCAGAAACTCACCAAGTCTGCGATTACGGTATCGCCTGCTTCGTACCTGACTCTGATTAATACTTCTATAAATAGCATCCGGATTCCAGCCTTGTTTGTATTCAATGCGGTCGGATTCTACGGTACGGGCAGAAAGTAAATCTTCTATGTTGAGATGTAAGGCCATATTTCTTACTTCAAAATGATTCTGATTTTGTCTCGCTCTTTTCCCAAGGCAATTTGGTCAATATAGGTTTTAAAGGCTTCAATGGCTTCATCGGGTGTGAGTGGCTTATTGAAGGTGCTTTTCATGCTCTCGATACTCAGCTCCACTTTTTCTAAACCTTTGTGTAAATCCATAATGGCATTGCGGATGCGCAGGGCA
>JAQVOO010000236.1 GCA_028702575.1 Sphaerochaetaceae bacterium | reverse complement strand
TGTCGTTGCCAATATTAATCTGCTTATTAATCGCTTCCGCTTTGTCGTGTTTGGATGCATCTTTTATTTCCTCATCGATACTTTCTTTTTTTCTATCAACTTCATGTTGTTTTTTCACCACTGATTCCACCAGTGTTTCATGCTTCTTGAAGACTTCAATCTGTTGTTTGAACATCTTGTCCTTAACACTAATCTGCTCCCCTATTTCTTTCGCTTTCATCTTTTCATTTTTCATCCGTTTGGTCTGAATTCCCAAAAGGCCACAAAGGATAACGATGATTCCAGTGATCCAAGCGAATATCTTATTCATCGTTAGTCTCTTTAAGTGTCTTACTAAAGTGTTCAGGAAGAGTGAGCCCGAAAGAAACCAAAGAAGCTCCAAGTAGTCCGAAGAAGATATTCTGGACTAGAATGGCAGATGGAATTTCCCGGATACAACCATACCCAACAGTGAAGAACCCTACAATCAAAGATGCAGCCAACAGAATGAAACCCGCTAATCGCTTACTTGATTTGTCACCTAATGGGTCCTCCAGATATCCACATGCATATTCCTGATTAATCTTTTCCATTTATTCCCCCTTGTCCGCTTTAAAGCCGTGGACTGTGCATTCTGTGAAATATTCATCCATGATTTTGTCTTGGAGTTCGGAGTCGCCGTTAATGCAGTTCTCCCGCAGTGCTCTGAAGATCACCTTGTCATTGCGTAATCCTATTTCCAATCCTGCGGCGAGGCGATTGACCAACTTGAAAAGTTTGTCGATGTCTTCTCTTAGATTGCTGATCTCATCGTCTTTATGCCAACGCCTGGACATGATCGTGATGATCAGAGGACCATTGAGTAAAGTGATTGCTCCGGTTATGACTGCAACTGTGATGATATCGTTCATAGGGATTCCTCCAGCACATCTGTAGCATCAGCTAAGTTCAAGTATGTTTTCACAAAGGGGTACAGGATGGCCAACTGTTCAGTAAATGAAGTGGGTATCCCATGAGCAAAAATATCTGATGCTCTGAATAAGCCCGCCCATCAATATAATTGAGCTTCATACATCGTGGAAATGGGACCACCGAACATAGAGAATTGTTGGACTTGCTCGAGTGAGGCTGTTTTCTGTTTAGCATCTCTATTTGGATATGCGGTAAACAGGAAAGACACCATGACCGAACCATCGCCGCCCTGGGAACCAAAGGAGACATTTTCGATCGCCCAGTAGGCTGTGTCAAAATGAAAGTAGAGAGTGTTGGCTTCTTTCGGCAGCTGCATTAAAATTCCCATATCATTAACTCCTACACAATGTTTGGCGGCAATACCGCATATTCGATGACTCCCGCAGAGATCGGAGAACCCCGCAAGGAAGTTTCATTAAAGAGCTCACTCACATATGAATTGGACGGAACCACATCATATGTTGTGGAATTGCTATGGATCACAGGAACACCTTGGGATGATTTCAAATATCCCTTGATCGGTTTCCCTTTCACATAAGTATCGTATGCAATGTGGGCTCCAAGACCATAGATAGTGAGGGTTGATCTTGCATAACTTGGCCAATAATCGTTGTTATGTACGCGCATACGCCACCAAGTCCAGCCACAGGTTGTTTGGAATTTTCCATTGGATGTACTTTGCGTTGATGTGATATTGATCTCAAAGTTGAAGGTATCCTTATCGCTTATACGTAAGCGTAATCTCGCAGCCAATTTCTTTATTTGCTCCTAACTATTATAGTATAGAAGCATAAAGAAGGAGGTTGTTATTTCTTTTTACCTCGTAGTATATAGGGGTCTTTTCTGTCAGGATTGGGAGCAGCGTTTCTTAGCGTATCGTAATAATCATCAATTGAAGAGAGGTCAACTCTATTAGGGAGTATTGCATCCCAGTCACTCTCAGTTTTACAGGAGGCGGCATTGCTAAAGAGGTAAGTGAGGTATTTTTGCGGGTCAACTTTCATAGCTTTACAGGTTTCAACTAACGAATAATAGAAGGCGGAAGCTTTTGCTCCCTGAGGGGTAATGCAAAAAAGGAACGCCTTACGTCCAACCGCAAATGGTCTTATGCAGTTTTCTGCTCGGTTATTAGAATTTGTTGCAAAGGGGAAATCAAGGTATTTGGTAAGGGCTTCCCACCTATTTAAAGGGTAGTTAATTGCAGTTTGCAGCGGAGATCCTGGAAGAACACTACCATCGTAGGTATCTAGCCAAACCTTCAAGTCGTCAAAATCTTTTCCTACGACTTTTCTTCTTCTTGTAAGGAATTCTTCTTCACTCATTGCACCTGCACGAAAGAGATCTGTTATTTCACCCTCATGATGGAAAATAGTTCCATAGAGATCAAGCAGTTCTTTTACAAGAGGATCCTTATTTGACTTTAGCTTGGCGAGTTCTGCAACGGGTCGCCTTGCGTGCACTAAACAGCCTAAATGTGTAAAAATCTTATCTTTAGCAGCATTTTCATAGCCAGAGAGGCCATCTGATTGGATAACATGTTCGTATTCACCAATTAAAGTAGCTATTGTTTCATCCACTCTATTATCTGAGTAGGTAAATACAACGGGGCCACTCGATCCATCACTATGGGTACCTGCTCGAACAATCATAAAAGCATTTCTTTTACTATTTGTTTTCTTTTTACCAGGAATGTTAAGTATTTGGACGCCGGTTTCGTCCATGTTCCAAAGGTGGCACTTATGTAGTGCCCTCTCCAATGCTAACGAGAGCCCTTCAAGATTTCTTGCAACATACATCATCCAAGATGATTGTGCTTGTCTTGAAATGAATTGCCCTCCGCCTAGCTGCAATTTTTTCTCTTGGCGATATAATGGTAGGCCATAATGCATCTTGTCAGTAACTATTTGAGCAAGAAGTGAAGGGTCACAAATTGTTCCATTCAGAAGTGAAGTTGCAGGAGCAGTAATAAGCCCTTCTTCATCTTTTGTCTCTGGCTCACAGTTACTACATCTATACTGTGGGTAATGATGGCGCACAATCATGTAGGTCGCTGGAACAAAAGTTACCGCATCTTGAGTAAATTCGCCCACCTTTTTTAATGAAGAGTCACACCTACCACACACTGCATCCTCTATTCCATCATGGT
>JAQVOO010000235.1 GCA_028702575.1 Sphaerochaetaceae bacterium | reverse complement strand
TCAAGATCCACTCGATTATGAAAAAAAGCCGGCATTACCATTATTGCAGAAGATAACATCAAAGAATCCTTTGGCGAGAGTTCTCGCAATTGCTTTGGTAAATGCTTTGAACTACAACTATGCCTATTCTTGTTCTGAAGATAGTGGCCAGCTAATCCAAGATTTACACCTTCTCAAATATGACAAAGTAGCCATGGTCGGACATTTCATACCGGTGGTAGCATATTTTGAGCAAGAAGGAATCGAAGTCAAATCCTACGATGTCGGTAAACAGATTGGCAATCCTTCTGAATTTTACAGATGGGCGTCTTCTGAAGCCGATGCCGTAGTGAGAACAGCAACCAGTCTCATAAATGGGACAACAGAGGAGGTTTTGGCCCAATTGCAGGGAAAAACTATTCCAGCTGTAATTATGGGACCCTCTACAATCATGCGCCCCGAGATATATTCGCATCTTAAGGTAACTATGTTGGCCGGTACGGTGGCACTTGATGCTGAAGCAATAGTAAAAGCGGTCAGGAATGGAAAGGGAACGCGAGTATTACATAAGCACGCCAAAAAAATCCGATTGATGGTATAATAGGCATAAGAGTTAGTCGTAACAATGAATATAGAGGAGGTACAAAATGCCAAGACGAGATGGAAAAGGGCCTTTAGGGGGTAATGGACCAGGCAGAGGACTCGGGCGCGGAAGAGGAAAAAGCGGTGATGCGATGGGACCCGAAGGTAATTGCTTTTGCCGTACATGTAACTACCACTTGCCACACCAAACGGGAGTTGCTTGTACCGATATGGTGTGTCCACAATGTGGAAAACCTATGGTGCGAGAAGATTTAAGCGAGAAATAAAACGTTTATACTGTAAAATTCTTGCGCCACGTCATAGCGCAGAGTATAATGGGGTATGGCTGAATGTACCTTAAGTAATGAGTTCCTTGCTAAACAAAGTATGTTTGGAGGGTTAAGCGATACTGATTTTGCTATTATTCGCCCTTTTTTAGATGAAGTAAGCTACCCAAAAGGAACCGTCATGTTAGAACAAGGAGAACCAAACAACACCGTTTATTTCATTGTGAGTGGAGAAGTGTTGATTCAAAAACATCCAGAGAATGGAAATCAACAAGAGCGGGAGATCGCCACGTTGCATGCGGGAGACTCGTTTGGTGAAATGGAGCTAATTGATATTCAAAACTGCGCCGCTTCGGCAATCTGCTTGACCGATGTTTGTGTCATTACACTTTGCAATCGGGATTTATATAGGTTATCGAAAACGCACCTTCGTCTTTTCACGATGATTATTTTAAATCTTGCTCGCGATATTAGCCGTCGCTTACGCAAAACAGATCTCCTTTTGGCAATGGTTTCCAAGCAAGAAACGCCCACTAATACCGAATAAGTTTTTATTTACACTAACAAGGATGATCATTAACCAATTCAATAATGAGATTTTTATCTTGAAGAGGAATTACCTTTACTAAAGAGATCTACTAAGAGGAGAAAATATATGGATAAGCAGAAAGAGACTTTTGTGAGCGCTTGGAAAAACCGAAAAGGCCCGGCGGTCTTTACAACGGTAAGTAAGGCGGGTATCGCCAATAGCATCTATGTCTCCAGCATTGAAATAGATGATGAGGCTAACATTATTATTGCTGATAATTACTTCCTCAAAACAAACCAAAACATAGCCGATGGAAGTAAAGGTGTTGTTTTGTTTATTACCAACAATGATAAATCTTATCAGGCAAAAGGTACCATAACCTGTCACAAAACAGGTCCTACCTATGATTTTATGAAATCTTGGAATCCAACAAAGCACCCCGGTCATCGAGCTATAGTCCTTCAAATCTCTGAACTCTATTCAGGAGTTACCCAGATTATCTAAATACTTAGCTTGAGTGTCCTACTGGTCTCTTGCCCTCTATGTAAGTAGGGCGTATCATTGTACTTAGGGGGAAGTGTATGGACTGTTCGATGCTTGTTGCTCAACAAAGATCATATTTTGCTAGTGGTAACACATTAAAGCTGAAAAATCGCAAAGTTGTATTAGAACGTCTCCAACAGGCCATCATTGCCAATGAAGAGGCAATTCTCCATGCTTTAGCGACTGATCTTTCTAAAGGGTCGACAGAAGGATATATGACTGAAATTGGCATAGTCCGGAGTGAATTACGGCATGTTCTGAAGCGAATGTCAGCTTGGAGTAAAGTGAGGCGGGTAAAAACACCGCTAACTCATTGGCCCTCCAAAAGTTTTATTGTTCCAGAACCGTACGGTGTAACCTTGATAATGGCTCCTTGGAACTACCCTTTCCAGCTCTGCATGGTCCCCCTCATTGGTGCTATTTGTGCTGGAAACACAGCAATAGTTAAACCTTCAGCCTATGCCCCGGCAACGAGCCAAGTAGTTGCTGATCTTATCGCTGAAGTGTTTGAGATTGGCCATGTTGCCGTCGTTCAAGGTGGACGCAAAGAAAATGAACAATTGTTGGAACAACGCTTTGATTATATCTTTTTCACCGGTAGCGTAGCAGTTGGTAAGCTGGTTATGGAAAAAGCAGCCCGCCATCTCACCCCAGTTACCCTTGAATTGGGGGGCAAGAGCCCAGTAATTGTTGACTCCACAGCAGATATTCCGCATGCTGCTCGGCGCATTATATTTGGAAAGTTAATCAATGCTGGTCAAACTTGCATTGCACCGGATTATGTCTTAGTTGATGCAAAAGTTAAAGAGCCATTACTTACAGCGTTGAAAACAGAAATTGAGCGAGCTCTCCCTAAAGAGGACCTCTCTGACTTTCCCACTATCATAAATGCTAAACATTTTAGGCGCCTGGTAGCATTTGTAAAAGAGAACCCAGCAATTAGCAGTGAGACATTGGATGAAAAAAACTTGCGTATCCCCCCAATCCTTCTTGAAAACGCCACCTTCGTTGACCCAGTTATGCAAGAGGAGATCTTCGGGCCGATTCTTCCTATTATTACGTATCATACGCTAGATGAAGTTATAAAGGAGATCACCTCCCGTCCTAAACCTTTGGCGCTGTATGTCTTTACCAAAGATAAGTCAGTTATGAAACAATTTATCCACACCATCTCTTTTGGT
>JAQVOO010000234.1 GCA_028702575.1 Sphaerochaetaceae bacterium | reverse complement strand
GATTGCATTAAATTGCTCAGGATGTGTTTCCATCGGGATATGGGCGGCCTCAGGAAGCACGGCGAGCTGTAATTGGGAAACTCTTTCTGAAATAATGCTCTTTTTCTCTAGAGGGACCACCGTATCTAGAGCTCCCCAAATAGCAATTACAGGCATGTCTAATGTAGATAAATCCTCCAAGGGAACAGAGTGAGAAGTTTTAACAAAAGAGATTGCTCCGCGTGCTGTACCAGGTAGTTGTAAAGGTTCAAGATAAGCTCGAATCTCTTCTTCATTTGCCTCGCGCCCATAAGCTTTAAAAAGTATGTTGCCAACCTGTTTCTCTGTAAGGAGGGTGCGTTCCAGATAAAGTTGAACCCAGCGAGCTAGTGGAGGAAATTTGAGAAGCAAAGAATTAGAAAAAGAAAAATCTTCTAGAGCGCCAGCGACCAAGACTAAACTCATAGTATCTTTAGGACGCTCAAGGGCCATGGCAGTGGCCGTTCCCCCTCCCATACTATGACCTAAAAGCACCCAAGGTTGTTCTGAGTCATCGAGAGTATCTAATAATTGCCAAAGTATTGTAGCTCGATGGGCCTGGCTATGATCGAAATTTTCTGGTCTCCCACTATAGCCAAAGCCAGGCAAGTCTACAGCAACTACCATATAACCAGCCTTAACGAGAGCTGGTATAACAGCTTGAAAAGAGTAAATAGAGCCTCCCAATCCATGTACCAAAAGAATTTTACCTACCAAACCTTCCTTTTTTGGAGCTAGTAAACGATAATGTACCCAAACATCATCGATTAAGGCAAAAGCGCCATCACTATAAGGTGATTCTAATGGTAACTCCTCAGGTTTAGTTAGCTCTAAAGCATAGGGCAGAAGACAGGATCCAAAGAGGATTAACATCAAACACAATCCTAAAATTTGCATATATTTGCCCATTCTCAACTTTTACTCTTAATTAGGGATTCAACTCGTTTCACATATTCTTTTATGTCAAATTTACGTTCCAATCCTTTAGCGTTCATATAGCGAACATTACCAAAGATGGCCCTATTCGCCCACGGACGATCATGTTTGCCAAAACACCACGCCACACCAGCAAAACCATTGGGATCACGTCCATCTAATTGATATGTGTTGTTTAAGTGTAACGCAGTTTCAAAAGCTATTTTCGACGAAGGGCTCCATTCTAAAATTTTCTTACCCCAATACATTCTCATATAGCCGTGCATAAAACCAGTTCCCACTAACTCTTGTTGAGCGGCATTCCAATAGGGATCATGAGTCTGGGCTGTCTCTAAATCAGTATATGAATACAGATATTCTCGTTCATCAAATGCGTGCCCCGTTAGTGTTTTAAGAGCCCAAGCTGGCAATCCTTCATACTTGTCATAATTGGGGTTAAACAGCACATAATTGCAAGCTAGCTCGCGGCGCACAATGAGCTGTTCCAAGTAAACAGGAACATCGGGAAGATTAATTGGTGCAATACGGTTATAGATCTCTACCGGTGAAATCTGCCCAAAATGCAAGTAGGCACTCAATTGTGAAATAGCAGGATTTGCTGGATTGTTATGCTCTTTAGCATAATTACAAAGATGTTGATCTATAAAACGATCTAAAGCGTCATGGGCAATATGTTCTCCACCTTTCAGTAAGGCACTTGGAGTTTGCACTAACGAGAGATTATCAAGGAGGCGTTCTATTGAGTCTAGCGAAGCTTCTTCAATGCCAGTTTCAATATCATGAGAACTAATGACACAATCAATTTCTCCTACTTCCTGTCCAAAATAAGATATCATTGGTTCTATTTTTCTCCGCAGTGTGGCGGCCGAATATTCTTCTTTCTGTGAAGCAACACCTACGGGAACTACCACGTTACCTTCAACTTGAATAACGCTACAAGGTGCTAATTGGGCCACTTGCTTACGCCATAGTCGTTCTACCCTACTGTAAGCACAGTCAGTAACCAATACTGCCACTTGACCTAATAATTGACTTACACCAGCAACAGGTCCTTGTGTTCCTAAGACAAACCGAATTCCTCGTTGCTTCAATTGATTCTTTATTTCTAGCAACCCTTCCAACATAAACTGATAGTGCCTCCGAGTGGCTTCAGGGAAATCAGCAGTTACACCGAAAAATACGACTAGCGGTTTTTTTAATTGATTGGCCTGTTCTATCGCAAAATATAAAGCTGGATTTTCCGTTACTCTCTGAGAGGCTTGCATCCAGTAGAGGACAAACTGATGTTCACCTAAGACCGGATTATTATTTAGTAATTGGATTCGTTGTGGGTTAATCATACCCACAAGATAGCACAGCCTCTCACAATTGACAGCACCAAGATACCCTATAGAATAGAAAGAGGAGGAATTTCTATGTTATCATCTCAAGCTATTATATTTGGCATGTTATATCTGGTCGTTGCAGCAGGTAACATTATTGGTAACTACAGAGAAAGCAAAAGCATCATTTGGATTACGAAACCACTTTTAATGCCAATCTTGTTGCTCATGATTCTCTTCTCAAGTGAAAAAGTAAACGCCTGGCTCCTTTACGGAGCATTGACCTTTGGCTTCATCGGTGATGTATTTCTTCTTATTAATTCTCAAAAAGGAAATAAATGGTTCATTTTAGGAATGGCCTCGTTCATGGCAGGACATATTTGTTACTTCACCTGGTTTCTTACCTTTTCCCAACCACTACGAATTGACATCCCCCTTGTCGTGGGACTTTTTATTTGTATAGCTATAACAAGGTGGTTTTGGAAAACCGTCCATGCCAGTCAACACCACCATACTTGGCCTATCTGCTTCTATTGCCTTATGATTGACTTAATCGTATTGGGAGCACTCTTAACCTGGGGTCATGGTCCCCTGTTAGGGACGCTACTCTGCCTCACAGGAGCAATCTTATTTGGTTTCTCGGACTTTCTTATCGCCATGCGAGTCATCGGAGAACCCCTCGACGATAATGCCATGGTAATGCTGACCTACACTCTTGCCCAATTCTTGCTGATATGTGGAATCTTGGTCGTATCGTGAATTTGGACCAAACAAACTCCTTGTGCCTATCAATAATGAAATAAAACCCTTAATAATCCAATTCAACCTTGTAAA
>JAQVOO010000053.1 GCA_028702575.1 Sphaerochaetaceae bacterium | reverse complement strand
ATCGACACTTAACCAATAATCGTCAATCTGCTATGATATGCCATCTTCAAGGGGAGGATATAAAAATGGAAAAGTCTTCTGTCGATTCTCAATTGACTCTAAGGGGCCTCATCATAGGCCTCCTCGGCTTAATCGTTATAACTAGTAGCTCGCTCTACGTTGCCCTCCGTATGGGAGCACTACCCTGGCCAACGGTATTTGTAACTGTAGTGAGCCTGACCATATTACGACGTTTTAAAAATTCATCTTTGCAAGAAATAAATATAACTCACACTATAATGAGTGCTGGTGCCATGGTCGCGGGAGGTATTGCCTTCACGCTTCCAGGAATTTGGATGCTCAACCCTGAAGCTCAAGTCAAACCTTTCTCTATTCTCATTATTACCTTATCGGGAGCTTTGCTAGGGACTCTCTTTACCATTACTGCCCGCCAACGTTATATCGTGGAAGAACAACTGCCCTATCCGATGGGGCAAGCTGCTTATAATACCCTCATTGCCGGTACAACTAAAGGCAAAGGGGCTGCTCTTTTATTTATTTGTATGGGCTTGAGTGCCCTATTTACCATATTCCGTGATGGTGTCCCCCTCATTCCCGCGGTCTTAGTCATCTTTACAGGAAGTGCTCTTATTCCCGCAATTTCAGTCTGGATATCTCCGATGGCAGCCGGAATTGGTGCTATTATTGGTCCTACGCTCTCTCTAGTTTGGTTAGGAGGAGCTGTAATTGGATACTTGCTCCTTACTCCAATTGGGATTGCAACTAAATTATTTGCCGATATGGCTGCGGCCGACCTTTTTAGACAAAATCTTGGCATAGGTCTCATGGTGGGTACTGGAGTGGGAATACTGGTAAAAACCGCTTTCCAAAAGATTAAACAATGGAATAGACAAAAGAGTACTACACCAGCTGTAAAATCAGTGTTTACCCTACCTACTGGAAACGCACGTTGGATTGCGTTAGCCATAATTATTGGGGTGCTTGCTGCACTCACGTTAGGCTCTGAAATAACCCTCTTGCAGGCTATCGTCACTATTATTGGTATTTATCTTACTACCCAGCTGGCGGCGATGTTAACTGGCCAGACTGGCATTAATCCCATGGAAATTTTTGGTATTTTAGTCCTCTTGGCCGTACAGATTCTCTGGAATCCCTCTACGCTGGCAGCCTTTTCGATTGCCGGAGTAACGGCCGTAGCCTGCGGACTTACCGGAGATATGATGAACGATCTGAAATCTGGGCATCTGCTTGGAACTAAGCCTTCAAATCAAATTTTAGCCGAAGGAATTGGTGGTATTGTGGGCTCTGTAGTAGCAGTGATTGCCCTCTTTGTCCTCAAAGATGCCTTTGGTGGTTTTGGTAGTGATCTCTTACCCGCACCCCAGGCTCGTGCTGTTACAGCAATGGTAGGTGGTCTTGGACACGTCCCCGCATTTCTCATTGGCGCAAGTATTGGACTAGCACTATACCTCCTTAAAATCCCTGCAGCGACCCTTGGTCTCGGAGTTTACTTACCAATTAATATATCCTCCATTATGGGCATTGGTGCTATCATATTTTTAGTAATTAGGGCAATCGTCGGAAAAGATAAAAAAGATATGGTCGTGGAAAAAACCTCTTTAGTTGCCAGTGGCTTCCTTGGTGGAGAAGGTATCACCGGTGTCCTACTGGCCATTATTGCCATGTTCGCATAAACTAACGCTAAGGAGTACTCTGAATGGAAAAGCAAATGAAGATGCCAAAGACCCTCTATGGCATGAAACCCAATGAAATTATGGGTGCGCTGGGTCTCGAAAAGGCATTTCAAGGTAAACAGGTGTATGAATGGCTTATCCGCGGAGTCACTCAATTTACAGAAATGACTAATCTGCCAAAGCCCTTACGGGAACGTTTACAAACACAAATGCCTTCTTTAACTTCCAGTGAAGTCCTCGATACACAAATAGATGAAACTGGTGCGACTAAACTTGCCATTCAACTACACGATGGGGCTGTAGTGGAATGTGTCCTTCTGATTGATCGAGATGGGCGCAAGACAGCTTGTCTTTCCAGCCAGGTCGGCTGTGCTATGGGCTGTTCATTCTGTAGAACGGGTACTATGGGATTAGTAAGAGACCTTAAAGCCTTTGAAATAATAGAACAATTTGTCCATCTTTGTAGGATTGCTCCTGATACTTCTCATATTGTATTTATGGGAATGGGAGAGCCCTTGGCCAACTTTAGTGAGGTGATTCAGGCAATTACCTACATCCACGATAAAGACGGATTCGATATTGGCCTGCGTCGAATCACTATCAGCACCTGTGGACTCATCCCAGGTATTGAAAAACTGGCCGAGTTGAATCTCCCGGTAAGGCTTGCTGTCTCTTTAATAACTGCTGATAATAACCAAAGAACTGAACTTATGCCTATTAACAAAGCCTACCCTCTAGATGCTTTAAAACCAGCTTTAATACACTACCAGAATGTAATTGGAAAAAGGTTTACCCTCGAATATGTGCTATTACGTGATTACAATACCAGCGCTCAGTCCGCCCAAAAACTAGCTAATTTTATCAGAGGGTTAGATGTCATTGTTAACCTCATTCCTTGGAACCCGGCAGCCGAACTTGATTGGGAAACCCCCACTAACAGAGAAATTGCCATATTCACACGAGAACTTGATGCTCTGGGTGTCCCCTACACAAGAAGATATTCCCGCGGGCGAGGTGTAAATGGTGCTTGTGGACAACTAGCTGTTGAGCATACAACTGAAAGGGGCCTTTAATCATTCAATTTAACCTTCAAGATACTGCGAAAACTCCAACAAGTGAGGCCCAAGAAGTCTTTTTTCGTCGTACCTGCCGACCAGTTATAATTAAAAATAACTCCCTAGTATTCTCTTATTTGAAAAATCGCCAGCAATATGTATTGCCCGGTGGCGGAATGGAAGCAGGAGAAACACCACAAGTCTGTGCAGAACGCGAATGTAGGGAAGAACTAGGGTTACGTATCACAGCCCATAATCCCGTGGCTATCGTGAGAGAATTCTATGATGGCATATTACGCTTTGAACATCTTTTCCTACGTGCCGATTATGACAACCAACGTAGAAAACCCAACAGAACAGAGGAAGAAATTAGTTTAGGAATTACAGAGGAATGGATCCCCTTAGATGCAGTTCAAGGGCAACTACTGCAAACTACTGCCCACGTCATGCCCGACGAAACTCAAAAAGAGTATATCCACAGGGCCATTACCAATTGCCATCTGCGTGAGCTGCTTGGGATTGCGGCGGTACTGAACTGGCCCTGGAAATCGATTGTTGCTAGAGGTCAAAATCAGAAAAACATCTCAATCACAGCCGTAAAATTGTAACAGCCACCTCATTTGAAGCGGCTGTATTCAGTAGTACAGAGAGATTAGATATTCTAGAGTAGGTACATAGCCCCAATTTCGCCACGCATTCCAAGGTCAAAATCAACTCCAAGAATCATAATAAATTCAGGTACAGCACGTGTGAAAATTTTTAAAGGAATACTTTCCATATAATAAGAGAGTGAAATAGGGAATCCTATACCGAGTATCGTGGCTCCTTTAACGAAACCCATATCTAGTTTCCCACCGACACTGGCTTGTAAATCCAAACCTAGTGCACTATTTTCAAATAACCCAGGTAGAATATAATCACCGCCAAGGCCAATATGAAAGGCATTAAAAACATACCCTATAGATGCATTTGCCGAAGCCACCCCAAAATTATATTCAGCAACCGCCCCTACTCCAAATGGTGCTTGTAGTGACAGTCCAACTCCGAACCCTTCTCTTGGTTGTGCTGCAAATACAGCAGTCATAGTTACCAGCAAAATTAAGAGTGTCACCAGTAAAAATTTTTTCATATCTCCCCCTTTTCTGCTGTATTCCATGTAACACAGCTAATAATTATGGGCTTATTCTGTACTTTCAGATGGTGGTTGTCAAGGATTTTAACGAAAATTGTCATACCCAATGCCATTTTACAATTTTCTTATAATTGTATATAAAAAATCCCTCTTCAGTGATTGAAAAGGGATCACCTAGGATGGAACAATTATTTCTTTAAAATTGCGCGAATACGCCGGACTCCAGCTGAAGAAGATTGCTCTTTCTTAATAGAAAAATGGCCCATAGTACCGGTGCGTTCGACATGGGGTCCCCCACAAACTTCTTTGGAAAAATCGCCAATGCTATAGACGGTAACTTGTTCGCCATATTTGCCCTCAAAGAAAGCAATGGCCCCTTGTTCTTTTGCTTCTTCGATAGTCATGGTTTCACTTGTTACTGGTAAATCGCGTGCAATCACATCATTTACCAAGTCTTCTACCTGCTTTTTTTCTTCTGCTGTCATGGGCCTATCATGGGTAAAATCAAAGCGCAATCTTTCAGGAGTAATATTAGATCCTTTTTGACCTACATGTTCACCAAGCACGGTACGTAAAGCTTGGTGTAAGAGGTGGGTTGCAGTATGTAGGGCAGTAGTTAACTCACTCTTGTCTGCTAAGCCACCTTTAAATTGTTGTTCAGCTCCAGCACGTGACAACTCCTGGTGTTTCAAAAAAGCTGCGTTGAATCCCTCCATATCAACTGTAAGACCATGTTCAGCAGCTAACTCTTCGGTCAATTCAATGGGAAAGCCGTAGGTATCATACAATTTAAAGGCTATACGGCCATTAATTAACTTATTTTTACCTTTTAGTAAGTTAGGCAACATTTTTTCAAATTCATGTTCCCCTTTTTGCAATGTAGTGGAGAATTTTTCTTCTTCGAGCCCTAATTCTCGCATAATAAACTCTTGGTTCTCAACTAATTCAGGATAGGCTTCGCTGTACATGTCGATTACCACAGTGGCCAAAGCCGAGAGGAACTTCCCAGTAATACCTAATTTCCTAGCATGTCTAACGGCACGACGAATTAATCTCCGTAAGATATATCCCTGGCCAACATTCGAAGGTTTTATCCCATGCTGATCGCCAAGGATGAAGACACTGGTGCGCATATGGTCGGCAACGATACGGATAGAAATATCTTGGGTCTCAATTTCGCCGTAGACAACACCACTCAATTTTGAAATTTGGTCGATAATTGGGGTAAAAACTTCGGTTTCATAAACCGATTTTTTTCCTTGCAGGACGGCGATAGTACGCTCTATTCCCATACCTGTATCGACACATTTACGATCCATCTCTACGTAGGTTCCTTCAGCTGTCTTTAAATACCCCATAAAAACATCGTTCCAAATTTCGAAATACTTACCACACGCGCATCCAGGCCGACACTCTGGGCTACAAGCTTGGCGTCCAGTATCGATAAACATTTCTGTATCTGGTCCACAGGGGCCAACTTCACCGGCAGGTCCCCACCAATTGTCTTCTCGTGGTAAGAAGTAGATTCTTTCATCTGGAATTCCTAGGCTACGCCACACTGCAGCAGATTCTTCATCACGAGGAACTTCATCATCTCCAGCAAAAACTGTCACTGATAAGGTATTCGGGTCAATCTGTAACCAATCAACTAAGAATTCATAACTGTACCGAATTGCTTCTTCTTTGAAATAATCACCTAGTGACCAATTCCCCGGCATCTCAAAAAAGGTGAGATGGTGTGGATCTCCCACTACATCGATGTCACCAGTGCGGATACATTTTTGATAATCAACTAATCGTGTTCCTGCTGGGTGAGGCTGTCCTAAGATGTAAGGGACAAGTGGATGCATGCCAGCGGTGGTAAATAATACCGTAGGGTCATTTTCTGGAATTAAAGAAGCCCCAGAAATTTGAGTATGGTCCTTCGACACAAAGAATTCTATAAATTTATGGCGTAGTTCGTCTGCTTTCATAAGGTTGAATACTATGCAAGGAGCATTGTATTGTCAAGCCAAGTCAAATAAAGAGAGTTGGGAGGGAGGAGAATTTAACTTATGTTCCTTCTTTAAAGATGGAAATAATCGGGCATGAATGTATTGAGGACGTTTCACCACTAATACCCCATATTTCAAGGCGATTCGACGAGGCCACAGTAAAGAGCGGTTGTCGAGAACGTGTTGGAATATTACTACCTTGCGCTTCTGTTCTAATGCATAGAGAGCTTGCTTAACAGCCCCTCCTCCATCACGATCTTCAATTACAACGGATCCCACAGAAATTGAACTCATCAGTCGATTTCTCAATAGAAAATGCCATTTTTGGGTTTGCATGGCAGGAGAGAATCGAGAAATAAGCAAACCTCTTTGCCCCACTATTTCCTGTAATTTACGATGTTCTTTTGGATAGACATCAATTAAAGGGGTCCCGAGTACTCCGATAGTTGAACCTTGCTCAGCTAAAGTTGTGATATGGGCCATCCCATCGATGCCTAAAGCAAGTCCCGATACTATTACCGTATCGTGGGAAACCAAAGCTCGCACAGTCTCTGTAGTATAATGCTTCCCTTCGTCGCTTGGATTGCGTGTACCAATTACACTCACACATTTTTTACTCAATAAATTTACATCCCCGCGGGTATATAAAAACCGGGGGGACTCAGGAACTGACGCCACATGTTCAGGATAGAACGGGCCTCCCCGTTTCAATACTATATCATTCTGCTCAAGTCTAAAAAATCTGGTTTTCACGTGAGAATGAGTTCTAAGTAAATCATCAGTACTAATTCCTGTTACCGTGCTATAGGTGTTGGGATGTAATGGTAAAGGATTAGAAAGGGGGACCAGTGCTCCCAAGCGCTCGAATAATGGCTCAACGTGTGATTCAGCTCGCTTTAGACACAGGATTAACGTCTCGTAATTAATAGCTTCTTGGATATGTTTTGCAGAGAGATCAGCTAAGTCCATGCTGTGATTGTAGCGACTCGAGTAAGTCATAGCAAGTACGAACAGTACCGAATCATCGTCTATACTGGAAGGCATTGCATAATTAATCTATCAAAACGGTTTTATTGGGTATGTAAAATCAGGGATATTCTCTTCTGATCTTTTTTAAATTACATTAACCCGTGATTGATTACTACCTTTTTTATACTTTCCTTCCATTCAATCATTGCATTTTTCTTATAGCGGTTAAACAAATCAATAATCTTCTCGTCTGTTTGAGTTTCAAGTAGCGCTGTAACCTTTGCTTGTGGGAATGCTCCTCCTGTGTTCGTTCTTACACGTTTGACTGCCATATTTATTTTTCCAACCCAGATAGAACCAGTAATAAAAGGAACTACTTTTTCATAGAGCAAGTCAAAATGATTATCCAACAATGGTTCGCATGAGATGCTGGTTGAATACCCCCTCTCAAAGGCATATGTCAACGAGCTAAACCTTTCCTGGAAGCTAGGAGCTCCTGGTTCCCAAAGTTTAAGTATCTGAGAATCAGCAGAGCCTATGGTAAATCGAAATTTTATCTGACCTTTGCTCGTTTCGAATTTATCTACTATGTGTTTAACACAAGATAAATGGGGTTTAGTCACTAGCAGTAATTCGTTACCGCTCTTGATTAGTTTTTCCATCACATAAAGTGCAATTTTAATATTACCCGGCGTTATATCATGAGAAGAAGGTATCATGACAGCACCATTTTTCTTATTGAAAGACTTGTTTTCTAGCGAAACTGGTAGTTCTTCTCTCCATGTATCCGAAGTCTTACGTTTGAACCGAATTGCCATATCTTTAGCATAGCAATAGACACAATCGTTGGAACATCCATTCATAAAATTGAAATTATGGGGAGCCCATTCCTTGGTTCCAAATAAAATCTTATCTGCCATCATTTGTACCTCCCCTTAAATTGATTATATAGGAAATATTGTTTAATCAAAAGAGAGTGTCTTTTGTCCTACCTCCCTCTCTCTTGCTGATTTCTTACTTGCTTCTTCCCAAAACTTTCTCCCGAGAGGATTCTTTGAAATATATATTAACTCATAGTACCACTTGATACGCGTTGTAATTACAAACTTATAACCTCTATCTTCAAAAGATTTAAGAAATTGTTTTTTATGTTCTTTTGCTAGTTCCCTAAAATTATTGTGCTCTGCATCCAATCTATTTACCTCATCTTCAAAGAATCCTAGTTCTTGGAGAGTCCCCTCATATTTTTTCCTGCTAGGGGATTTTGGTTTTTTGAAAGCACTTACAACATTACGCTGGAAATCTGTCCCATATGCATAGTTTGTTATAAAGTCAGCCGTATTTCCGAAATTCAGCAAAGAATCATATAATTTAAAAGGGACACTCAAATCTGTAGGATCAACAAAGACAACATTTAGCCCTCTTACATTAGATGGAATATTGGCATAAAGAACATTTAATATCGAATTTGGCTTTTTATAATCACCTACAGATACTATTACTTTTTGCTTTACTTCTTCACAAATGTTAGGACTGTTAGCTATTCTTTGCTTGAGAATCTCTATAGTAATTGGATTAATATCAAAGAAAAACAACTTTGAAAAATATTTTGCTCCTTCTGTTTGTAAAACGGCAAGAGCAGTTCCGTCAAATTGTTCACCTTCATTGTAATCGACACAAATCCCAGGCCCAGAGCAAATCTCAATGTAGTAAATGTTTTCCCAAGAAGATTTCAGTGCTTTCCCAGTAATATCTACATAATACTTTAGAAAAACAGCTTTATTTGCACCCCATCCCCCCACACAACGGGCACCAAGACCATCCGTTGTTTTGGCATAAGTGCAATAGCCGTATTGATCTTGGTGTTTTTTTCTTTGTTCGCTATTTGGGCAGCGAATACAACCTTCAACTTTCACCCTATGCAAGATATTCTTTTTCTCATAAGACAATCCAGACATTAGAAAACCTCTTTTGGCAACAATGAAGCAACAACAAGCAGTAAAGACCCACATAATTATGATTTAACCCCTCAAGGGGGTTTTCCTACCAGTACAACATGAACCTTCCCACCACCTTGCCTAGAATCTTGATACGATTTGTCCTTCTTTGGAACAACACTGACTCATATTTATCATTCTCACTTATAATATTGAGTGTATCATCGAATAGGTTAAATTCGAGTCGCCTCACTAAAACCTCTTCATCAACCTCCAAAGCATATATTCCATTACCAGAAATTAATTTAGTAGCAATAACAACAATATCTCCATTGCAAATAACGGGTTGCATAGAATCGCCATGGATCTCCACTCCTCTCAGCTTGTATCTACCAAAATGCTTGAGCACCGACGCTGGGAGAGCAATCATATCATCCGCAAGAAAGTCATTATCTCCTTCTTTTCCTTTACCCCCTGAAACCTTCTGATAAATAATAGGGATAAGAATCATTTTAGGATCAATAATTAATGGCGGTGAATTGCCTTCTGGGAGCGTAACATGAGGAGAATAATCATAAGCTGGCTCAGATATCGTATAATGAGACGAAATATTTCTATTATTAGTCAGACGCATTTGTCCATAACCAGTAACCAGCCAGTGAATGTTGATTCCCATATCTGCAAGTTGTTTCTTAAAATCGTCTGGAACAGCACTTTTGCCTGTCTCGTAATTTGCATAGGTTTGTTGTGCTAAACCAAAATGTTCTGCAAAAACTCTTTGAGATTTTTTTGTAGAGAGGCGAACTTCTTTTAAACGTTCATTCATTGCATATTTCCCTTGAATTAATCCTATCACCCTAATTACATACAACAATACCCATATACCAAGCTAATAAAGTATATTTAACTCATATTATGAGTTAATAATTATTGTATTATTATTATAAATCATATTTTGAGTAAAATCAAATGTATATGAGTAATATTACATATCTCGAAAAATGACAACTTACTTATAGGAGTTGCCCGATCTGTTTTATTTTAAAGCAATCCTACGAATATACAGTGATATTTTTGTACACATTGGACACAACTACTACCCGGCTATCACTAGCTTCAAAAGAGAGCCGTAGTTTATTAATTAACAGGTCCTTTATCGATTTGTCCCAACTCTCTCCAATTGGGATTATCTGTATCATGTTTAAGTATCTTTGTTTCGGTGATTATATAGCTTTCAAAATAAAGAGAACTCCCGCTCTTTTGACCATGCATGGGCGCATATTCTCCAATAAATAAAATTGGATCTGTTTCAACTCCAAGATTTTTCATAAGTGATTGATAATCAAACGCATATGAATCATATGAATTTAAGGAATCCCCATACCCAACAAGCACCTTAGAATCCGCATTTGTAAGCATTAAATGGGAAAACTCTTGGTATCCTCCAGAACTGCAATCTAGGCGATTCTCATGTTCGAATGCAATTCTAATTCGCTTCAACCAAATTGAGAGTCCTTTATTCCAAGTTATTGCTTTGTCTGGAACTAAATCTTCTTTTTTGTAAAAAACAAAGTCAAGAAAATAATATTCTGGACATGTTAGCAGATTGAGATTCTCACCAAGTTTATCGATCATACTACAAATGAATGAAGTCAAACCTCTATGGGATGAAAATGCCTTCCCATATTCATCTATGTGTGCATCACAAATTGTAATCCAGTTCTGTTGAATATTCATTAATCTTACTATTGATTGTTCCAATATCGAGCAACCCCCTCAAATGGGACTCTGATTAGTATATCATATTATCTGTTGGACAAAAAAAAAGTTTCGCTTATAGTACAGCATTAAGTTTCAAATCAAACTCTTTCTCTCCATCACAGTGATGAATGCAGCCATCTATTACATAGACAAACCAAGTCAATTAAGTAAAATACGTGATAAACACATAAAAAATGTACACTGGTTTCAATTTCAGAATGTGTACATTTATTAAGTCTTTATATAATCGAGGAATAGTAAAATTGGTTCTGCCGCCTCTCGGAATTGAACCGAGGACACAAGGATTTTCAGTCCTTTGCTCTACCAACTGAGCTAAAGCGGCGCAACGTCCACTTTTATACCCCGCAAGAACGGTGATTGTCAAGCCCTTTAGAGTATTTTAGCATTAACCTTTTACCAACTTTGTCCAGAAGCAGGGCGTAATGAGATTTCACCTGAACGTAATTGCTGTTCTTTGCCATCTTCTAAACGTACTATGAGGGCTCCGTCAGACGCAATTGCAACAGCAGTTGCGTTATAATTTTCTCTTCCTTGAAGAACTGTAATCTTTTTCCCAATTACAACCGAACGTTGTTGATATTCCGCCATAATAGTGGGCGAATCTAGGTTATCTACTACCCATAGCAGATGTTTAATAACAGCAGCTGCTAGGCGGTTCCTTGTAGCTTGTGGCAAAACAGCTCCTTCAAAGAGGGCTCCTGCAATATGCTTTAATTCAGGAGGAAACCCTTGCTCGGGAAGTTGGTGATTTATTCCAATTCCCACTATAACACTCTCTATATTTCCACTTTCAAAACCGCTAATCCCTTCGGTCAAAATACCACATACTTTTTTGTTATTACAATAGATATCATTAACCCATTTAATTCCTGCTTGCTTTTCACTAACATCCTCTATAGCTCTACATACAGCTACAGCAGCTGCTGCAGTTATCCTTAAAGCCATCGATGTTCCCATATTTGGTCTCATGAGCATACTAAGGTAGAGGCCACTAGCTTGGGGGGAATAAAATATTTTTCCATTGCGTCCGCGCCCCTCCGTTTGGCATCCAGCAACAACCACTGTGGCATGGGGAGCTCCTTCTAGAGCCAACCTCTTGGCCTCTTTATTAGTCGAGTCTATGGTCTCGTGGTAGACAATATTAACCTTATCTTTGGAAGCAAGGGCGGCTGTAATCCCCTGAACCGACAACACATCACTCTCTTCTTGAAGCTTATAACCGACTTTGGTGGAAGCCTCAATAACATGTCCCGATGAACGGAGGTCTTGAATAGACCGCCAGACGGCAGCACGAGTAATATCTAGCTGTTGTGCTATGACTTCGCCTGAAATAAAAGAGCCCTTATGTTGTTCTAGAAGTGTAAGCACCTTATCTTTCGATGTCATTATCCTTCCTCACTGCATCGGATGTAGTTATCCTAATCGAATAGATAATCATTGTAAACATATTCTAATCTCATTGTTTACAATTATAAGAAATAATGGTATAGCTTGCCCCTAGGAGGTCTACATGAACTTACGTCGTATTATCATCATAGCGCTGTTTGCAGCTTTGATAGTAGCTGGAGCCTACATTGCAGTTCCCGTAGGGCCTGTTCCTATCACGCTCCAAACCGTTTTCGTGCTCTTAGCTGGTATCTTAGGAGGAAAGGGGATAGGGGCTGCCTCTATTGCCGTATACTTAACATTAGGAGCAATTGGTCTACCAGTATTCTCGGGAGGTATTGGTGGCTTTGCCCACTTTGTTAGTCCAACTGGGGGTTTTCTCATCAGTTGGCTCATCGCAGCCCCTTTGGCAGGAGCAATAACAGATGTTGGCTTTCGCAACAATCTAGATAGCGATAAGACGACTGTAAAACAACTTGTCTTTGTAATCATTGGTACATTAACAGGAACCCTTATCATGTATGTGATTGGAATTCCCTATCTAAAAGCAGTTTTACAAGTAACGTGGAAAAATGCATTTATTTGGGG
>JAQVOO010000052.1 GCA_028702575.1 Sphaerochaetaceae bacterium | reverse complement strand
TGCAGTGCATGGTGTATGAAGTAGGGTCGGCTAATCAACCGCCCAAGCCTCAGATTGCTCTATCGTATTCGGTAAAAAAATTTGAAGGTCCTCTTGATCTTTTGTTGCATTTGATTCAGAAGGCTCAGGTTAATATCTACGATATCCCTATAGCCGAGATAACAGATCAGTTTTTAGCTTATCTACAGACCCCAAGTCGCTTGGATCTTGACGATTTAACCGAGTTTTACGCCATGGCGGCCCACCTCATCTATATGAAAAGTAGATTGTTATTACCATCGCCCGATGAAGAATCTGATGATGAGGAGTTTGCAGAACTACGGACCAATTTAGTTGAACGGTTGCTAGAACATCAAAAATTTAAGCGCTACACCACTTTGTTAACTGAATCAAGTGAGGGTGGGGAATTATTTATTCAACGTAAGAAAAACCAATTTATGTTACCGTTTGAAGATCAAGATCTGTGGAATGATGTAACTGTTTGGGATTTATTACAAGCGTTCTCCTCTATGTTACGGGCTATTACTCCTCAACAAGTATTTAATGTCTATGAAGAGATCACTCCCAAACAAAAACTTGCCTTAATGGCCGAGCTCTTTGAAACAAGGGACGAAATATCATTTATGGATCTTATTGTCGACCGTGGGTCAGCCCTGGATTGTATTTGTGCATTTCTAGCTATTCTTGAAGCAGTTAAATTTGCTATGATTACTATCCATCAACATGCGTTATTTGGCGATATTGTTATTCGCCGTAAAGATGATTTTGATGATACGAGGCTTAACGCCAAAGAATTAGAGTTTGAAGACGATTTAGACTATTTTATTGAACCAGTTGTTGCGCCTACAGAGGATGTCTACGACGATGACGAAATAATTGAGCTGAATGAGGATGAGGATCTATGAGTGAAATTTTATCATTGCCAGGGCGTTTATTAGAAGTCATTCTTTTTATCGAAAACGAACCGATGAGTAAAACAAATCTCTCAAAAATGACTGGCTTAGACGATACAATAATCCAAGAGGCCTTGAGCGAATTAACAGAGCATTGGAA
The DNA here is from genome assembly GCA_028702575.1 of Sphaerochaetaceae bacterium. Lineage (GTDB taxonomy): Bacteria > Spirochaetota > Spirochaetia > Sphaerochaetales > Sphaerochaetaceae > JAQVOO01. The sequence continues at coordinate 11,539 of JAQVOO010000052.1, read as the reverse complement.
TAAGGGTAAGCATGGACTTGAGTTAGTCGAATCTAATGATACCTATCGTTTTATACCGGCGAGTGACTTACATGAACGGTTACGCGACTGTTATGGCAAGAAGGTCGATCGACGTCTTTCCAAAGCAGCCTTAGAGACTTTATCGATAATAGCCTATGCCCAGCCAGTTACTCGCCGTGATATTGAAAACATTAGGGGAGTATCTTCAGATACGATTGTGCGCTTACTACGTGACCGTGAATATGTTAAGGTAATTGGGCATAAAGACGTTCCTGGACGTCCTGGTCTCTATGGCACAACCAAAAAGTTTTTATATGAATTTAATTTACCGAGTATTGCGGCACTTCCTAAATTATCAGAGATTGACCGTGCTCGTTTTACCAATGAAGAGGAGTCACCTAATGCGAATTGAATATCCAATCCGTTTACAGAGTTATCTAGCAAAAAGCGGGTTTGGATCCCGACGTTCATGCGAAAAATTAATAGCTGACGGACGTGTAACTGTAAATATGAAAATTGTTACAGAGATGGGTACTAAAGTTGATGCCGATGATGTGGTTATGGTCGATACCCAACTCGCCGAGCCGGCAGACCGTCTATTTTATTATGCTTTACACAAACCACGGGGGTATGTCTGTACAAACTACGATCCCCACGAAAAACTTTATGCTCGTGATCTCATCACCATTCCAGAAAGTAATTTGTTATTTCATATTGGCCGTTTAGATAAAGATTCGACTGGATTAATTTTGTATACCAATGACGGGACAACTGCCCAAAAGATAATGCATCCTTCCCAAGAGATTGAGAAAGAGTATGCAGTTATGACCACAAAGGCGATTCTTCGAGAAGATTTAGAAGAGGCCTTGCGCGGAGTCTATATCGATAGTCAACGCCCCTATATTATTAAAAAGTTCACCTTACGTTCTAAGCGCTGGGCTTTAATTACTTTAACGGAAGGGCGGAATCGTGAATTACGCAAAATATTTAGTTATTTTGGTTATACTATTCAGCGATTAGTACGAATACGGATTGGGCCCATTCAATTAGGAGATTTGGCCGAAGGGCGCTATCGCATAGTGTCCAAAGCAGAAATTAAGGCGTTGTTGGAGGGCAAAAATTCGTGAATAATGTTGAAACAATATTTGTAAAAGGGTTTGTTGTGGCTATTGATGGCCCAGCAGGGGTAGGTAAGAGTACAATCGCTAAGATGGTTGCAGATCGTTTAAAGTTCTATTATCTAAATTCAGGAAACTTTTATCGAGCAATTACACTTTCGGTTTTGGATCAGAAAGCAGATCCAAAAGATTCTGAGGCTGTGCTTGCTGTTGCCCGTCAGATATCCTTAAAAATAGTTGAAGGAAAATTATATAGCAACGGTACAGATGTCGAAGATCAGCTACATACTGCAGCTGTTGACGAGTGGGTAGCACAACATTCAGCTATAATTGAGTTACGTTCATTGGTCAATAAACAATTGCGAGCTCTAGTGACAGATGGTTTGAATATTGTAATTGAAGGACGCGATATTACCACAGTTGTGTTTCCAAATGCTCAATGTAAGTTTTATCTTGACGCCTCGGTAGAGGTGCGAGCTAAACGTCGTTATGATCAGCACCCAACTGAAAAAACGTATGAAGAAATAGTGAAATCCATCGCAGAACGTGACGAGATTGACCGGAATAAGCCCGTAGGAGGGCTAAAAATAGCCCCAGATGCCCTATATATCGATTCTTCACACTTGACCATAGATGAAGTTTATGACACAGTGTTACGTGCTGTATTTACCCGTATTTTGGGTGAAAATAAGGATCAGGAGAGAAAAGTGGAAGAAGTTAAGGAAGTGTTAGAAACACAAAGTGAACCTCAGCAGAAGGCTGATATGCAGACGATGCTGCAGGAGCATTACCTAAAATCTCTTGATGAAATTGAAGACGGTCAGCTTGTTACCGGTACTGTAGTTCAGGTCAATAACGAGTATGTTTTTGTGGATGTAGGCTACAAATCTGAAGGAAGGATTCCTTTTGAAGAGTTTTCTACTGTTCCCGCCGTCGGCGACGAAGTCAAGGTTATGATTGTCAATAAAGAAGGGAAGGGCGGTCAAATCGTCATCTCGAAAAAACGCGCTGACATTAAAGAGCGTACCGATATCCTCAAGGAAGCGGCTGAGAAACGTTCCCCGGTCATGGGCAAATTTGTCAAGGTAATTAAAGGTGGCTTTGAAGTCGACCTAGGCGATGAATTCTTAGGATTTTGTCCCCTTTCCAAGGCAGATGTCATGCGGGTTGAAGACCCTGAAACTATGCTGGGTGTCGCTGATTTCTTTATAATAGATAAGTTCCATACCGGCACGAAACTCAAGAGTGTTGTTTCACGCCGTGAATATTTAGAGAGAAAGATTAAAGAGAATAAAGATAAGTTCTTTTCCACTGTGAAAATCGGTGATGTTGTTGAAGGTACGGTAAAGAGTTTTACCAGTTTCGGTGCATTCATTGATTTAGGTGGTTTTGATGGACTCCTCCATATTAATGATATGAGTTGGGGCCATGTGACTAAACCAAAAGATTTTGTGAAAAAGGGGCAAGTAATTCAATTGCGTCTTATTAATATTGACCCAGTTTCACAGAAGATCAACCTCTCTTTAAAGCACATGCAAGAAGATCCTTGGAATACCTTCGAAGAACGTTATGCAGTTGATGATGTAGTGAAGGCTCCCATTACCAAAATTACAACCTTTGGTGCTTTTATTGAAATCGAACCTGGTATAGAAGGGTTAGCCCATATCTCGGAACTCTCTTGGACTAAGCGGATTAATAACCCAAAGGAGATCCTTTCGGTTGGTGAAATCGTTGAAGCCAAAATACTAGGATACGATCTCGATAAAAAACGGGTCAGTCTTGGTTTGAAACAATTAGATGAAAACCCATGGGATACCATTGAAGAACGCTATCCACAAGGGATGACTTTAACGAAGCCCGTCGTAAAAATCACCAACAGCGGTGCCTTTATTAACCTTGAAGAGGGTATTGATGGTTTCTTACATATTGATGATATTTCCTGGACTAAAAAAATACGGAATATGAATGAATTCTGTAAAGAGGGGGATGTTATCGATGTTGTGGTAACCCGTGTTGATGCACAAACAAGACATATTAGGCTTGGTGTAAAACAACTTGAAGGTAATCCTTGGCAGACACTACGCCGTGATTATCCAAGAGGGAGTACCATTAGCGGTGAAGTAAGCAATGTTACCGATTTTGGCGTTTTTGTTAGAGTTCTTGGCGACATAGAAGGGCTTATCTCAAAATATAATTTAGTTGGACCCGATGAACAATTCAGCGATGAAGTTTTGAAGAAGTTTAAAGTAGGGGATCCTATTACTGCAGCAGTTGTTGAGATTAATCCTACAACTCAGAAGCTAAGCTTGTCGATTAAGGAACTGATTCGCAAATCCCAACAGTCAGAGATTTCTAAGTATATACATGATGATGACGGAGATACATTTACGTTTGGTGATCTCATGAAATCTCGTGAGAACAATGAGGGTGAAGCGGAGCAAGATGATGGCAAAAACTAAAGAAATAACGACCTCTGCTAAAATTGAGAACAAGTTCATCACATTTTTAGGAACCTATAAAAAGTTACTTATTATCATCGCAGTGGCGTTAGTTGTTGCGATGCTTGGCCTTTGGGCTGGTATCTCTATAGCTGATAAACGAGCAAATACTTTGCAATTAGAGATCGATAATTTGCAGCAGACATATTCCGAATGGATGTTCATGGAAGATAAAGCAACTACAGAGGCTCAGAGCATGAAAGAGTCTCTGCTTGCTGATCTATCTCAACTTGCAAGCAAGAATAATAAAAGTTATCCCGTTTTAAAAGCTACCTATTTATTAGGTTTAATAGCATTTGAAGAGGGGGAGTATACCCAATCTTTAGAAAGTTTTCTAAAAGTCGCTGAGCGGGGCAAACAAACCTATTTGGGCTCATTAGCCTTATTTAATGCTGGTGTCAGCAGTGAACTACTCAACGATTCTGTGCAGGCTATTGAGTATTATCAACAGTTGTATGACTATTATGGAAGTGAAGCAGCTGAAGCGCCTAAAGCTTTATTCAGTTTAGCACGCTTACATGAATCAAATAATAATATGGAATTAGCAAAAGCTGTTTTGCAGCAATTAGCTGATGAATTTCCAGCTTCGGAATATGCAAAATTAGCGCAATCACGTTTGGTGGTACTCCAGTAATAACTGGGTATTGGACCTCCAACTTTTGGAGGATGTATGAAGAGATGTCATAAATTGAGTGCAGTAATCTACGTACTCGCCTTGGCATCTCTTTTTTCTTTTACCAGTTGTGGTATTCCTTACTTTATTAATCTCGATAACACAATAATTTGGACTAAAAATACGGCCAATACTACTGATCAAAAAATAGATACAACCCTCACAATTACTACCCAGGGAATGCAAAAGATTAATGAAGTTAATGCAACACCCTCGATAAAGTTCTTTTATGTGATTTCAGCTAATAAGGCCATCACAGCAGCAACCACTAATAATAATGATATAAATGCTAATAAGTATCCATTAACCACAATCAGTTCCCAGTTCTCTAACTTTAAAGGGAAAGTAGGTAATGGACTCTCGTGGTTTCCAGAACCTAACAATAGAGCAGCTCCCGGCTTTTATCTCTATACGAAAGATGATAACACATACCGTAATTTTGCACGGGAACGTTCAGCAATACGAGATCTTAATGAAGATGAGTCTGGTATTATAGTTGGAACTTTTTCGCAAAGTACTATTTTATCAAATGATCAAGCTGATTATTTTTTTGGTAAATCGCCTGAAATGGATGCTTTATTGCCCATCAGTAGTTGGTCGGCAAGTGGGGATTTTACCTACAACTTCACTTTAGAAAGAGTTGCCCATCCCCTTGATTTACAATTTGGGGTAGAGTTTAATCCTACGGGAGGACCCCAATCATATTTTGCCAGTTATCAACGCAATCTTTTCCCGCAGAGCAATGATGAAACTGATTTAGCTAATTTTATTAGTGAAGATCCTTACTTTCACAAACCGTTCCTTGATGGGATTAATAATCTCTATGTGCACATCTGGGCTACGGTATATGGAGGGAATGGGTTGTTTACTAATATCTATTGGTCTAATTTAGAATATCTGGGAACCATCAAGTTATTTTAGGATGTCTATAATAATGTATATAATGTATATTCTGTCAACTAGGAACTACTGAGGAGTGTGTGTATGATTACCTATGAACACAAAGATGCGACGACATTAGAAGAAGCTGTTAAGAACCTGTATCATATTTTAGGGTTATTACGCAGTCCTGAAGGATGTCCTTGGGACCGTGAGCAAGAACCTCAAGATGTCGCTGGTGCGTTAATAGATGAAATTTATGAATATATAGATGCACTTGATAAAAAAGATTTAGATTCCTGTGCAGAAGAAATTGGTGATGTCTTGCTCAATGCGTTTATGATAAGTAGGATTCATGAAGAAAAAGGTGAATTTAATCCTATAGATACTATTAATAGAGTATGTGCTAAGCTAGTACGTAGGCATCCGCATGTATTTAGTCATGCAGAGGCCAATGATAGCGCTCAGGTGCTAGATCTTTGGAATAAGATCAAGGAGGACGTTGAAGGTAAAAAGGCGCTCACAAACGATTTCTTTAGCCGGATACCAGCATCACTACCTAAGCTTGAAGAAGCTTATGAGATGCAAAAGAAAATGAGTAAGGTTGGTTTTGATTGGCCTAACATTGATGGCGTATTAGCTAAAGTTTCAGAAGAACTTCAAGAATTACGAGAAGCAATTGAAGAACAAGATCCTGGGCATATGGAAGAAGAACTAGGAGATGTCCTTTTTGCGATTGTGAATGTGGCAAGATACTTACATCTAAGTCCTTCCATTGCGTTACACAAGAGTAACCGTAAAGTTCGCCAACGCTTTAATACCTTAGCCCAACGTAGTGCACAACGAAATATTCCCTTAACTTGGGAACAAGTCGATGATTTAAATATAATTTGGGATGAAATAAAACAAGAAGAGAAAATTTAGTTAAATGGAGATAACCTAGCATGGCTACCAAAGAACCTGTGGTGAAAAAAACAAAAAGGAAACGGGATGGAATGCCAATTTATGCCCGCATAGCTTTAGACATTGCTAATAGAATTGAAAATGGCGAACTTTTAGAAGGTAAAAGACTTTCTGGTAGGTCGTTGATGTCGAGTGAATACGGCGTCTCACCCGAAACTATTAGAAGAGCTTTTTCATTATTAGAGGAACTTGAGGTTGTGAAGGTACAACAAAACCGAGGGGTTTTTGTCCTTTCCAAAGAAAATGCTCGTAAATATCTTGCCAGACACGGCAGTCGAGATGAAAATCGAGCGCTCTTAGCGAGAATGCAGGAACTTATAGAAATTCACGAAAACGTTGAGCGGGAATTATTTGAAATTACCCGTAAATTGGTTCATTCTGCTGAACGATTTACGGCAAGTAACCCTTTTTATACCTACGAGAGTACCGTTTCTGCGACCTCAGATTGTGTTGGTAAAACACTTGGGCTTTTATCTTTTTGGCAAAAGACAAAAGCAACTGTAATTGCTATTCGGCGCGAAGGTTCAATCATACTTTCCCCTGGCCCAGATTTCGTAATTGCAGCTCTTGATGTGTTTGTGTTAGTTGGCGCTCAAAGCACCCGTCATGCCGTCGAAGCGTTAATTCAATAGCCAATAAACAATTTTAACTATCAGAAATAAATAACATATTTACCACAATTAAATGGTTTTATAGATCATTATAGTCATAATATTAAATTTTAGTATTTATATTTATATATATTGTAATGATTAATAAAGAACTATGGATTTGCTTGACAAGCTGCCATCTTGTAGTGTTTAATAAGGTTGTCGGTTACAGAAGCATCAGCATCTTGTTAAACCCTTTTTTACCACGTAGTAGTATACGTGTGGGTTGCGCGGTTGTTTGCATAACACGACTGTCGAACATGCTATGCAGTAATCACAAACTACATTTCTTAGGAGGAAATATGAAACGAACAATAAGTATTATGTTGCTTATATTAGTTCTTGCAGTCTCTGTGGTATTTGCCGGTGGAGATAAAGAAGAAGCAAAAGACGAAAAAATAATTCGGATAGCAGAGCAAGTGCCAGGTCTGATCACACCTGGAGTGTGGGACGGTCAGGCTTTTTCAATGAATGGATCTATATATGAATATTTAGCTGAAATGAATCCTGATACTGGAGAACTTGAACCTCTTTTAGCCACTGCGTGGGAAACTGAGGATGGAAGTACCTGGAAATTTACTCTGCGAAAAGGGGTAAAATTCCATGATGGCAGTGATTTTAATGCTCAGGACGTCAAATATACTATTGAAAGAACCCAAGATCCCACAATTGGGCATTTGAAGAAGCAAGATTTTGAAGTTGTCTCTTCAATTGAAACACCCGATAATCACACTATCATACTCCATTTAGATGAACCCAGACCAACTTTTGTCTATCAATTAACTGATTATAATATGGCTATTCTTTCCAGTGAATATGATTATGCTAGTCTTGGTGAATCAAAACCCATGGGTACTGGTCCCTTTATGATGCAGCAATTAACACCGAAGGAATCAGCTTTATTAGTTCGCAATCCCAATTATTGGGCAGAAGGACTTCCTATTGTTGATAAATTAGCAATTTACTTTGTACCAGATATTGATGCTAGTATCTCCATGTTAGAATCTGGCCGTGTTGATGTGGTCCCTTTCATCACTCAAGTTATTAAAACAAGACTTGAGAAAAATCCTGATATTAATGTAATTTCCCCTTACCAGGAGATGCGATTTATATCGATGAGAGTCGATGAAAAACCTTTTAATGATAACCGTGTCCGTCTAGCATTTAAATATGCCATGGATCCTCAGATTATTGCCCGTAGTGTGGCTCAGATGGATCTAAACGATGGTATTTTCTACAATGAAACTCCAATTATGAATATTTTAGCGGAGTATAAAGAGATTCCGCTTCGTGGTCGTGATACTAAAAAAGCGAAAGCCTTGTTAGCTGAAGCTGGCTATCCTAATGGCGTATCTGTACCAATGTATTATGCTTCAGATCACCCGTTTGGGAAAGAATTAGCCCAGACTGTTCAGGAATTAGCTGCTCCAGCAGGATTCGATATCGATTTAAAGGGTTACACTCGCGATATCTACCTTTCACAGTACTGGATGAATGTGCCTCTTTCGATAACTGGTTGGGCTGGCCGTCCAGATCCTTCCATGTTGTTGCTCTTGGCCTTTAGAGGTGGTGGCTCTTGGAATGAATCACATATCGATAATCCTAAAATTAATGCGTTGATCGATAATATCTCTGAAGAGGCCAATGAGGCTAAACGATTGAGCTATTACCATGAATTGCAGGAAGTCTTCTATGAAGAGGGTTCTCTCATTGATGTGCAAGTACCTCTGTTAATTGCTGTCAGTAATAAGATTGTAAATTACCGACACCCTCTTACTCAAATTCCACAATATAAATATATGGATGTAAAATGAACAAAACGTTACTTTTCATACTAAAAAAACTAGGGTCGCTCCTTGCGACCCTGGTTATTATGTCTTTCATTATTTTTATGCTGGTTGAGATTATGCCGGGAGATGTAGCCCAGATGATCCTAGGTCAAAGTGCAACTCCAGAGGCTGTATCTGCCCTTCGAGAAGCGAGAGGATTGAACGATCCTGTGCTTAAACGTTATGGACGATGGATTGCCGGAGTTGCTGTTGGAGATTTAGGAGATTCAATATACATGCAGGGTGTGGCAATCAACTCGATCCTCTGGCGTCGCGTCGGTCATTCGATTATTTTAGCTTTAACTGCCTTTATCATGTTTGTACCCCTTTCTATATTTTTTGGGGTGTTGGCCGGAGTGAAAGAGAATAAACTTTCTGATTCCATTATTTCATTTTTTGGCTTAGCTACCATGGCTCTGCCTGAATTCGTTTCGGGTGTCTTTTTAATCACTATATTTGCTGTTCAACTCAAATGGTTCCCCATTGTAAGCGTAATTCCTATTGGAGAAAGTTTATTTAGTAATCTAAATATTCTGATCCTCCCAGCCCTATCGATTACCTTTGTTATGTTTGGATATGTTTCGCGGATGCAACGTTCATCAATGATTCAAGTCATGAATTCTGATTATATAAGAGCGGCAACTTTGAAAGGAATGCCCCGCTCTTATGTGATTTTGAGACACGCTTTGAAAAATGCGTTACTTCCCACTATCACCATCATTGGTATGAATATGGGATGGTTGTTTGGTGGGTTGATCGTTGTCGAAACTTTGTTTGGTTTCCCTGGTATGGGATCTTTATTGATGATTGCTATTAAAACTCGCGATGTGCCACTCATAGAAGCTTGTGTCCTCTTGATAACCGTAATTTTCTCCCTTTCAACGATGACAACAGATATTTTATACAGCTTTTTGAATCCGAGAATTCGGCTCCAAGGAGGTCAGCGATGAAATACTTTCTCTATCAATTAAAAAAACATCCTTTAGCTATTTTTGGCATAGCTATTATTATCTTTTGGCTCCTTGCCGCCCTATTTGGTCCTTCACTCATGCAGTTTACCCATACCCAAATAGATTCCGATTTTCAGATGGCCAGGCCTGGGGAAGAGGGACATCTTCTCGGTACCGATAGCCTTGGTCGTGACATACTCTCCAGAATTATTTATGGTAGCCGTTCTATACTCACAGTTGCTCTCTTGACTTCGATTCTTTCAACCATTGTGGGAATTATTTTAGGTTTCATGGCTGGATATTTTGGAGGAAAGATTGATGCCGTATTTTTAAGAGGCATGGATATCCTAATGGCAATTCCCCCTTTGGTACTTTCGATGGTTGTGCTCGGTATTTTAGGAAATTCAACTATCTTATCGCTTACCTTAATAGTTTCCATTGCTTTTATTCCGGCAACTGCTCGAGTATCTCGTGGTGTTTTATTAACTGAAAAAAGTCAGGAATATGTTTCGGCTGCGCGAATTCGAGGTGAACACCATCTCTACATTATGTTTGTTGAAATATTACCCAATACAACCGGACCTATCATTGTGGAAGCTACGGCGCGTTTCGCCTACTCTATTATGATGGTGGCTTCTTTAGGATTTCTTGGTGTAGGGTTACAACCTCCTACACCTGACTGGGGTATGATGGTAATTGAAAATAAACCCATCATTACGCAAGCCCCATGGGCAGTTTTATTTCCAGCTTTAGCAATTGCTTCGTTGGTAATCGCTATTTCTATTTTCTCTGACTTTGTCAGTAAGGTACTGATTCATGAACAATAATATTCTAAATATAGAAAATTTACATATTAATTTTGATACGTTTGACGGTGAATTCTCAGCGGTAAACGATGTCTCATTTTCATTAGGCTACGATGAGTCAATTGGTATAATTGGAGAGTCTGGTTGCGGTAAGAGTACCCTCGCCTTCTCCATCATGCGCTATTTAGCCAAGAATGCATCTGTACGAGGAATAATTAATTATAAGGGTGAAAACCTCCTCGATAAAACAGAACGAGAAATGGAAGCTTACCGGGGAAACCGGATAGCGATGGTTTTCCAAAATCCAGAGTCATCCTTGAATCCCTCCTTAACGATCGGATTTCAATTGGACGAAGTGGCTATTCACCATCAAAAGCTCTCTAAAGCAAAAGCACGTGAAGCAACCTTAGAAGCCCTTGAAATGATGAATATTGGGGATCCAAAAGGAACCGCAAGACGCTATCCTCATCAAATTAGTGGGGGGATCCAACAACGTATTTGTATTGCTATGGCTATCTTATGCCGGCCTGACTTGATGATTCTCGATGAACCGACCACAGCTCTTGATGTAACCACTGAAGCAGTTATTCTCGATTCAATTAAAGACCTCCGAAATAAATTAAAAATGTCCCTTATCTATATTTCTCATGATATGGGAGTTATAAATAAAGTGGCAGAACATGTTGTTGTAATGTATAACGGCGAAATAGTTGAAAAAGGGCCGAAGCATGAGATTTTTGATCACCCTACCCACCCCTATACCCGAGCATTAATCAATTGTATGCCACGAGGTGGTGTCGTCAAAGAGAATACAAAGTTAAACACCATTAAAGGGTATGTTCGTCGGCGAGGTTCTAGTGAAAAAGGGTGCCCCTTTGTTGAACGCTGTGATAAACGCAACGATACTTGCGAAAGCCTGTATGGGATGCGTCCCATTAGTGAAAACCATATTGCTGCTTGTGATAGAGCCTATGCAACCGATGTACCAGATCTTATAAAGAAGAAAACAACGCCTACTTTGAGGACTACTCCTATAAATAATAATAATGATTTATTACAACTTGAGAATTTACATAAAGTGTATGGTTCTAGACGGAAAATATATGCGGTTAATGGGATCGATGTTGAGGTTAAACCTCGTTCTGTGTTAGGGATTGTAGGTGAATCAGGGTG
>JAQVOO010000051.1 GCA_028702575.1 Sphaerochaetaceae bacterium | reverse complement strand
CAATAAGATAAGTAGGGGGTTTTTATGGCCACTGTAGAATTAAAGAACATTACTAAGGTGTTCGATGGCAATGTTAAAGCAGTAGATAATGTAAACATTGAAGTTGCAGACAGAGAGTTTGTGGTATTAGTAGGTCCTTCCGGTTGCGGGAAGTCCACCACACTGCGCATGGTAGCAGGTCTTGAAGACATTACCAGCGGAGAACTCTACATTGATGGAAAAATGGTAAATGATGTTCCACCAAAAGATCGGGACATTGCCATGGTTTTCCAAAACTATGCACTCTATCCTCACATGAGTGTCTATGACAACATGGCCTTCGGCCTCAAGATTCGAAAATTCCCCAAGGAAGAAATCGATCAGAGAGTACGCGAAGCAGCCAGAATTCTTGACATTGAACAATTACTCGACAGAAAACCAAAAGCACTCTCTGGTGGACAACGCCAGCGTGTCGCAGTTGGTCGTGCAATCGTCCGTAAGCCAAAGGTCTTCCTTTTTGACGAACCTTTGTCGAACCTTGATGCTAAACTACGCGTGCAGATGCGTGCTGAAATTTCTTCCTTGCACAACAGACTGAAGGCTACCATGATTTACGTTACTCACGATCAGGTTGAAGCTCTTACAATGGCTGATAAAATCGTGGTAATGAAATTTGGTATTATTCAGCAAATCGGTGGACCTCTTGAGCTCTACAACGAACCAAACAACAAATTCGTTGCTGGATTTATTGGCTCACCACCCATGAACTTCATGACTGTCGATATCGTAGCTGAAGGAAAACAACTCTTTGCCGATGAAGGAACATTCCGTGTTAAATTGAATGAAGAGCAAAACAAACTTCTTGCTGATTACGCTGGTAAGAAAGTCACCTTTGGAATTCGCCCTGAAGACGTTGTATTTGCTGATGCTCCTATCAAAGATGAGACCATTAACGGACAAGTCAGTGTTGTTGAGCCACTTGGTTCAGAAACACACATCTACGTTTCAGCTGGCAAACATCAAATGATTGGGAAGATTGAACCACACATTATCCTATCAGTTGACCAAGACATTAGCCTGATTCCTAATTTGAAGAAAGTAAAATTCTTTGACTTTGAGACAGAATTGGCAATTCTTTAAATGCGCTAAGAAATTAAACGTATGTACAAGAGGCTCGATTTACCGAGCCTCTTTTTTGTATGCCTAAGCCTAAAGGTGGAGTATTATAGATTCATTGGAGGACTTTGGTATGCAAGACACTCGTAAAGCAATCATTTCATGGTCTCTCTACGATTGGGCAAACAGCGCCTTTGCTACAACCGTTATGGCTGGATTTTTCCCCATTTTCTTTAGCTCTTATTGGGTATCCACAAGCTCAGTTCAAATTAGTACCTTCTACCTAGGGCTGGCGAATTCTTTAGAGGCTATTCTTGTGGCTATTTTAGCTCCAATATTGGGAGCCATTGCCGACAAGGGCTCTTTTAAGAAACGTTTTCTAATCTTTTTCACCTTCTTGGGATGCGTCTTAACCAGCTCTTTATGGTTTGTACAAGCTGGAATGTGGCAACTCGCAGTTCTCTTCTATATTTTAGCCACAATTGGATTTTCAGGGTCCCTTATCTTTTATGATGCATTATTACCCAATGTCGCCTCCCCTAAGAAAATTGACTTTGTCTCTTCCCTCGGTTATAGCTTAGGTTATATTGGAGGAGGCATCTTATTTTTACTTAACGTCCTTATGTATTTACACCCAAGCTGGTTTGGTTTGGCCGATGAAGTTGCCGCTATAAAAGCATCTTTTGTCACAGTAGGAATCTGGTGGGCCGTTTTCTCTATTCCCCTCATCCTATTTGTCAAAGAACCAAAAGTTTCCCCTGCAAAAAAAGCCACACAAGCCATTAAAGAAGGACTCATCCAATTAAAATTTACTTTTAAAGCCATTCAGGATCTTAAAGTCGTAGGTCTCTTCTTACTCGCCTACTGGTTTTATATCGATGGAGTTGACACCATCATTAGAATGGCGGTCGACTACGGAACAGCAATAGGCTTCCCCGCATCCTCGCTCATAGTGGCTCTATTAATTACCCAATTCGTCGCTTTCCCCTCAGCTCTCGCCTATAACTCATTTGGCCAACGCATTGGAATAAAGAAAGCTCTTTTAGTTGCCATTGGTGCTTATTGTTTTATTGCAATACTCGGATTCTTCATGTCAAAAGAGTGGCATTTCTATGCTTTAGCTTGCCTTATTGGCTTATTCCAAGGGGGAATACAAGCGTTAAGTCGCTCTTATTATACCCGCTTAATTCCAACTGAATTTAGTGGAGAATTCTTTGGTTTCTTTAATATGTTAGGGAAATTTGCCGCCATTATAGGGCCAGCACTACTGGGTATCGTCACAATAACTACCGGAAGCAATCGCCTAGGAATATTATCGATTACGATCCTGTTTATCGTCGGTGGATTGCTTTTAACTAAAGTAAATGAAGAAGAGGGAAAGATTAGTCTACAATCCTTCCGCACGAGCATGATAGCTAAAGAATTGGAACATAGGGATACAAATTAGGGGTGCCAAAATTATGACACCCCTGCGAATTAACTCAAACCTAACAACTATTTTTTGTAAATTTTACGTTCATGGTAGGTAGTATGGAGTAACTGGTGGGCCTTTTCACTCAAGGGCTCGCCCAAGTACTCTTTATAAATTTGCTGAATTTCAGGGTTCTGGTGTGAGCAACGAGTTTCACTCTTCTCATCATCAGTATACAACCCGGCAATTCTCTGTGCTCTAACTTCATCAGTTGTTGCATAGGGCTGACCACCACCGGCAATACAACCACCACGACACGCCATAACTTCAATGAAATGGTAAGGAGGTTCTTTACCGCTATCACGGGCTTCACGAATCTCGTCGAGTAATGTACCCACATTAGCCATACCATGTGCTACAGCAACACGCAGCTTCATTCCATTAATATCGACCTCGCCCGAACGGACACCTTCCATGCCACGAACAGCCTCAATATTTACATCAGCCATATCTTCGCCAGTAATGAGATTATAAGCAGTGCGTAACGCAGCTTCCATAACTCCACCAGTATTTCCAAAGATTGTTCCAGCACCAGCATAAGCACCAATTGGGCTATCAGCTTCTTCATCTGTTAATTTGAGGAAATCAATACCAGAGGCCTTAATCAACCTAGCAAACTCACGGGTGGTGAGTACTAAATCAACATCGGCAAAACCAGAAGCTTGCATATTGTCATCACGAGAAATTTCAAATTTCTTAGCTGTACAAGGCATAATAGCAACCGAATAAATTCTAGCAGGATCAACGCCAGCCTTCTCAGCATAATAGGTCTTTGTAACTGCTCCTTGCATCATCATCGGACTCTTAGCAGTGGAGAAGTTAGGAATCATATCAGGATAGAATTTCTCCATGTAGTCGGTCCAAGCCGGACAACAGCTGGTAATTTGAGGAATAGCACCCTTACCAGTGGTAAGACGCTTCACTAACTCAGTACCCTCTTCCATGATAGTCAAGTCAGCTGAGAAGTTTGTATCAAATACCTTAGCTACTCCCAGACGACGCAATGCTGCATAAATCTTCCCTGTCGTAATGGTACCGGCGGGGAGGTTAAAAGCCTCACCCAACGCAACGCGCACTGCAGGTGCAATTTGAACAACAACGTGCTTATCAGGATCAGAGACGGCCCGAACAAATGTTCGTGTCTCGTCCTTTTCGAAAATAGCCCCAACCGGACAGTGGGCAGAACACTGGCCACACTTAATACAAGGACTATCATTCAAAGGCAGACAAGCTGCTGGAGACATGATCGTTTGATCACCACGCCCGATGAATTCGAGGGCATAAACACCCTGCATTTGCTGACAAACCTGGACACAACGTCCACATTTAATACATTTAGTTGGATCAAGTACGATCGATGTTGTCGAAGTATCTTGAGGAAGATCCACCAAGCGAACCTCATAAGGTTGCTCGCGCACACCAAACTCAGCAGCAAAACGCTGCAATTCACATGTACCATTTCTACCACAAGTGAGACAAGTATTGGGGTGAGTCGACATAATCATCTCGATTACAGTCTTACGAATCTGATATAATTCAGCATCATGTGTGATGATACTCAAATTTTCTTGTACTGGCGTGGCGCATGCGCGCAACAATTTTGGAGAGTTCTCCTGTTTTACAACACACAAACCACAAGCTGCCCATGCCGGTAAATCGGGATGGTAGCATAGTGCGGGAATATTGACATGCACCTTCTTAGCTGCTGCCAAGATGTTGGATCCCGCCTCAATCTCAACTGGCATGCCATTTATTTTCATATGAACGATATTCACTGGTATCCTCCTCTACAATCGAAGCCCTAACGGACTTCGATAGCTCCGAATTTACACGTTTCAAAACAAACACCACATTTAATACATGCTGCTTGATCAATAACATGGACCTCTCGTCTCTCACCCGAAATTGCCGCAACCGGACACTTACGAGCACAAGCTGTACAACCGATACATTTGTCGGGGAGAATATTATAACTAATTAAACTCTTACACTTACCTGCCGGACATTTCTTATCGACAATATGGGCCAAATATTCATCTCGGAAATAATGTAAGCTTGAGAGAATTGGATTTGGCGCTGTTTGACCTAAGGCACACAGAGATGCTTTTTTCATGGCCTCACCAATTTCGATCATCTGATCTAAATCAGCTAATTCACCATTGCCTTTGGAGATCTTCTCCAGCAGATTTGCCAAAGATCGTCCACCAATACGGCATGGAGAACATTTACCACAAGACTCATCAACCGAAAAGTTTAGGTAGAACTTAGCTACATCAACAATACAGTCATCTTCGTCCATGATAATCATTCCACCAGAACCCATCATTGAACCCAATTTGGTCAGTGAACCAAAATCGATTGGTGTATCAAGGTACTCTTTGGTTATAACACCACCGGAAGGACCCCCGGTTTGCACTGCCTTGAATTCTTTGCCATCGGCAATACCACCGCCAATATCATATATAATCTCACGTAAGGTGGTTCCCATAGGGACTTCGACAAGTCCTGAATTCCTGATCTTACCAGTTAAGGCAAAAACTTTCGTACCACTACTATCGGCAGTCCCAATACGACTGAACCAATCACCGCCTTTGACAATAATCATAGCAATGTTAGCCCATGTTTCAACGTTATTAATAACAGTCGGTTTGCCCCAAAGTCCTTTTACTGCTGGGAACGGAGGCCGTGGAACAGGCATTCCACGCTTACCCTCAATGGAAGCTAGTAATGCGGTCTCTTCACCACATACAAACGCTCCTGCACCCAAGCGAATTTCAATATCGAAATCAAAGCCTGAGCCGAGGATATTCTTACCAAGTAAACCCATTTCACGTGCTTGGGCCATGGCAATTTCTAATCGCTTAATAGCTAAGGGATACTCAGCACGAATATAAATGTAACCTTGGTTTGAGCCAACGGTCTTTCCAGCAATTATCATAGCTTCCAAAACCGAGTGCGGGTCCCCTTCCAAAGTAGAACGGTCCATATAAGCACCGGGGTCACCTTCGTCGGCATTCACTACTATAAATTTTTGATCGGATTCTGCTTGGCGAGTAAAGTTCCACTTCATCCAAGTTGGGAAACCTGCTCCACCGCGACCTCTGAGTCCCGCAGTCCTTAATTCAGCAATGACATCGTCACTGGACATCTCAAAGAGAACTTTCTCTAAGGCAACATAACCTTCACGAGCAATATACTCTTCAATATTTTCAGGATCAATGAATCCACAGTTTCTGAGTACAATACGGAACTGTTTTTGATAAAATTCAATATCTTCTACTCTTGCATGTTTACGGCCGCAGTCTTTAGTATATAAAAGGCGTTTTACTTCACGTCCTTTGACTACGTGTTCTGCAATAAGTTCTTTCGCATCTTCAGGTTTGATCTGTACATAGAAAGAATCCTCAGGGAGAATCTTAACAATTGGACCTTGTTCACAGAATCCAAAACAACCAGTCTTGAGGACCTGAACCTCGTCCGCTACCCCCTGCGCCTTACACTCTGCAAGAAGTGCTTCGTAAATAGCATTCGCTTTGCTGGACTCACAGGCAGTCCCTCCGCAAACCAAAATATAGTTTCTAAACGCCATTACTTGCCTCCATCTTTAATAATATCTACCGAAGGACGGTCAAATACATGATCTGAAACCATCTTTTTGTGCATAATATGATCTCGGATAATTGTCTTTGCAACCGCAGCATCCACTTTGCCATAAATAACAGGTGGCATATCTGGAGCTATCACCTCAACCGTAGGTTCAACATAGCACAAGCCCATACAACCAGATTGAGTTACAGATACGTTCTCAAGTTGCTGCGCATCTAGCTCTTGTAAAAAAGCATCTAGGACTACTTTTGCTCCCGCTGCTATCCCGCAAGTTCCCATGCCAACGATAATCTGGGTATCCTTACCCTCGATATCCCGTTTCTTAATCGCAAATTTCTTACTGTCTCTAAGCTTCCGCAACTCTTCCAACGTCATCTTAGCCATTCCAGCCTCCTCATCCGGGTCTCCAAACAGAGCCGGTTCGTAAATCATCCAACGCAGCCTCTTGAGACTGCAAATATGTTCTCAATAACTGAAGGGTACCACTTGAAGAAAAATCTCCTAGGATAGCCTCCATTTCAGACCGTACCACGGTATAACCGTCGCTAGCCTTAGGTAGCTGTAGTTGCCTACTCACTACCATTTCATACGCACCAGAGAAACTCAACATCGACAAAATCGTCAAAGGAATATTCCCTACCGGCGGACAATCAATATGATGCAGAGGAAACTTGAATGTGACCAAGGTTCCTTTGCCTTCTTGTGAATCAAGGGTAAATTCCCCCTCAACCGCTTCCACTGCTTGTATCAAAAAAGGTATTCCCAATCCCACTGTACGTTTTTTATGTTTTATACCATCCGTGTAAAAGGGGTCCGTCACTTTCTGGCGTACCTCTTCACTCATCCCTTTACCATTATCTTTTACTGAAAAAGCCACAGCTTGGTCATTTTCTATTATGGCAACTTCAACTAAACTAGCACCTGACTCAATCGCATTTTGGGCAATATCAGAAAGAAAGTCACAAAGGGATGCGTGCATACTTACCTTTTATTAATTATATTTTGAGATAATTCCAGGCAATTGATCCTTGGTTACCTTCCCAAAAACTTCTCCTCCAATTGATATAACTGGTGCCAAGCCACAACAGCCAACACAACGGACACCTTCAAGTGAGAATTTTCCATCTTCTGTGACACCACCTAGTTCTATCCCAAGGAGATTGGTCAACTCATCAACAAGCGCATCTCCACCTTTGAGGTAACAAGCAGTTCCCAAACAAATTTGGATATTATGTTCACCAGGTTTGACCATTTTAAAGAAATGGTAAAAGGATAACACTCCATATATAGTTGCAAGTGGCATGTCTAACATTAGAGCAACTTTATCAGCAGATTCACGTGAAATAAATCCAAACTCTTCTTGAACTCGATGCAATACCATAATTAAATTGCCCGGCTTCTCTTTCCATTCTTCAATGAACGCAATCAACTCTTTCGAGAATATATTCTCTTCCTTCATGATAGACATGGGACCTCCAGTACTCAATATTCGGTTACCCATAGTATCGGTTTAGACAAAAAATTACAATATATATTTCTTTATCGATTGAATCTTTTTCAAATTCTAGCTTTTAAAAGATTAGATCATTGTAAATATACAATATTTATTGTATTATTTTTCACATAAAAGAGGAGTTTATCGTGAATAGTGATATGATTATTAGAATAACAAAGTATTATCGTATTCTAAATAGATTGCGCTCTCTTGGTTTAGAAAAAGTTTTTGCCCACAACTTAGCCGACGCCGCCGGAGTATCAGCAGCCCTTGTGCGCAAAGATTTTTCCTTGCTTGAAATTTATGGCCAAAAACGAGGCGGTTATGAAATTCCCGATCTACTCGAACACTTAGGTCGTATCCTAGGAAAAACTGAAGAACCCCAAAATGTGATTATTGTCGGATGTGGTCGTATTGGGAAAGCTTTAATGCACTACAACGGCTTTGAACCCGATGGAATTCGGATTGTGGCCGGTTTCGATTCAGACCCTCTTATCTACAGTGATAGTACCCACCCCGTTCCCGTCTACCCTATTAGTCGGCTTGAAGAAGTAACGAGTACATTTGATGTTCAAGTAGCCATTATTACCGTACCAGAGTCTGCCACATCAGATAGTTTTCATCGTTTAATGCAAGTCGGGATCAGAGGAATACTGAATTTCAGCCCGATTACCCTTAAACCCATAAAATTAGAAGATGGTACATCGCCTGTTGTTCATAACATGAACATAGCGTTAGAACTAGAACAAATTTTCTATAAATTACAATTTCCTAAAACAGAGCCAGCCAAATAATCATCTGCCACTCAGAATAACATACACCGGCAGATGATCTGATACACCCTTACCTGTTCGGATATTCCATGTAGCTGGGTGTCCCTGTGCATCACATAAAAAACTTTCGGCTCCAACTTGCCCCGTCTTATATTCCAGCCCATACCCATCAAAAAAGGCAGGTGAGAGCAAAATTTGATCAAAAGATTCCCAGATCCCATTATAATAGTACGAACCTTGGGCTTGGGCTAACAAAACTACTTTCCGATCGAGCCACCAGGTATACCACCCTTGAGTAACTGGAACTCCTCCTATCAATAAAGAACCAGCAGACTCATATACGTCAGCTTGTCGCGCATCAAAGGGTACTAAAGCGGTCTGGTACGCTTGTCCTTCACGTTGAAATGAATCAGCACTCTGATTAAAATCTCCAGCCACAATAATCGCAAGGAAAGGATTTTCATGTAACAATTCCTGAGTTCGAGTCGAGATCACCTTAGCAGTTGCAATGCGTTGAGCTTCCGTCTCTTCAACTCCCTCTTTTCGAGACTTTGCATGTACAGCAAACAAGACCAACTCCTCTGTCCCCACATCGATAGTTACTTCCAACACTGAGCGAAGATCCTGCACTCCATGAATGCGGGCCGCGATAATGGGAAAACGACTCACTACACCATTTTGAATGGCAGAATCGGGATCATTAGTGCAGGCATACCACTGAAAACCACGTGCAGCTAGAGATTCTTGTAATAAATCTTCTAGCACTCCCGCATGTTCAATCTCTTGTAAGACGACGATATCAGGGACCGCTTTATGGCCTTGGGTGATTGCTTGTGCCGTTCTTCTTAAACGACTCCTATAGAGATCTACTGTCCACCCTTTTTCTGGAGTATACTCAGGATATTCATTGCCTGTTACATAAGCATCGAATAGGTTTTGAACATTATACGTCATAACCATTAACTCATCCGCACCCGGAGCCTTACCGTCTACATTACAACCGCAACTACCCAAGTAAAGGGGGCAGATTACAAGAAGGAACAACCCTATTCTTTTTTTGAGCATACCTCTCACTCTCCCTACAGGACATACGGCCGAGAAAGGAAATTTGCATCAAAGGGTGTTCAATTAGAATTCTTTTTCAGCTGATAGGAAAAATAGAGGACAGCTAAGGCATCATCACCATCAGTTTGGGCTCGGGGCATGGTGCGAGCATCCACCACGGCTTGGTATAAATGTTGTAGGCGAGCATTACGAAAAGTAAGATCTCGCATCATTGAAAAACAGATTGCCCAGATTCTAGACCATTCACGGTGCTCAAAAGCACTGGCGATCGCCCCTCGTTGTGAGTCAATTTCAACAACATCCCGCGCTTCTTCTAAAAATTCAACTAAATAGTCTTCTATATCAAGATTTTTTTGTTCATATAGCTCGGCTAGAGCAGGAGTAAACTTCATGAACTCTCCTAGCATGGCATAGCGTGTTTGGCGAAAGGTAGCACTCATACCTTTGCGGGCAGCAAGAAACAACTCTTCAAAGAAGGTCCCTTCTTTATCCATAATATTACGAGCAATGAGAAAATTCAGTTCTACTCCAATATTAACTGCCAAGTCACTTATAGATTCAACGCGTAAGAGGTAACGGGAATCACGGGTTACTCGGGCTAACGATTTTGCTGCTGTTGAGCGGGTAAGAGTTGTACCATGTTCTAATAGGTAGGCTAAGGCTTGTTCTGCTTTTTCATTATGTGTTAGAGCACCTAAGGCAAAAATTGATTCAAGTTGGGTGTACGAATCACTGTCAAAGGCATCTTTTATGAGAGCATCGGCTAGAGCTGGCCGCGGTCGGTCAAATAATCCGCGAATAACTTCAGCTTTGTCATTAGAAAATGGAGAAGCTAACGTGCTACGAATTTCACTGGTGGCGACTCCAGTTAAATTGGTACCGAGGCTCAGCAATAAAGACTTCCGTTTAATAGGGTCTGTCGCTTTACCCAAACGGTCAATGCTAATAAATGCGCGAATACCATGTAATGAAAACATAATTTGGGTGGCATCTTTGGTTGAAAAACTCCCTTTCTCATTTAGCATGCCTGAGAAAACCAACCCGATTATAGCTAAAAATAGGGTTAATAAGAAGGTTAGTAGGTACGAATTCCCAAGACTAATGCCGCCAAGGCTGACTTGATGGGTAATCTGTGCCCCACCAGTTGCCAGAGCACCACCGGCAAGTCCAGCAAATAGGGCTAAGAAAGCAATCACGAAGTTAACCATCGAATTAAATCCCACTCCTTCGTCATCTGGGATTATCGAAGCAATTAACCGTCGAATTAAGATGTTAATAACACTGAGGAAGAAATTGGATAAAAAACCTAGAACAAAGAACCAGTAGACCGAAGCAGAAAGGGGAACCACCAACCAACCTAACATACTCGCTACAAACCCAAAGCCATTGGCGATAATGAGGGGTCGAGAACCAAGGCGATCACTAAAGAATTTGCAAAAAGAACCTGAGGCAACTACGGCAAGACTGACTCCAATTGTATAAAGAAATATGATGTTAGAAGCTAAGCCCACTTCTTTAGATAAAAAAGCTACACTCAGCCCCATTACTACCGTGACCATCATATAGATCCAATGGACAATTAATCGATTTCGGGCAATCCGGTCACTCATTGCTTCTTTAAACAAAACAAATAAAGTACGACCTTTATTGTATTCTATCGTTGTCCGACATGGAATTTTAGAAACATGAACAGAAGCGAAGGTATTGGCAACAACTCCAATCATTTGGAGCGAGACGAGACCAATAACTCCGCTGAGGATCTCAATGGAGGTAACAATAAAATTGAGGAATCTGGCTAATATAGTTGAAGCCTGAAAGGCCATATTTAGATTTCCGATTACGCGACCACGGGAACGGTTTGTAGTGATACTTTTAAAGGTGTAATCGTATAAGACAACTCCCAGCAACCGAAAAAAACAGAACAAGGTATAAACAAAAAGAAGCAAAAATACTGCTGGGGTACCATCCATCCATAAAAGGGGGATATATAATAAGCCCACTAAGCCACGCAGGACCCAAGTAACTGTTTGTAGTTTGACTACATTTTTACCTTTAAAAAACAGGGTCATTGCGGGTAGGACGAATCCGACAATGTACATCGCTGAAGCGATATAGCCTAGAGCAAGGTTTCCGGCGCCAAATTGCACGGCCAAGATATAAACGATGGTATCACCGAGCATACTGAAACCCAGGCCATTCCAAACTTCAGATCTATAAAGTCTATTTTGTCCTGTACGCTTCTCTGTTTCTGATAAATACTTAGTCCGGACCATCGCCGCTATCCCACCCTAACTCAGCATCGCTGAAAACTATCTTAAGCGAAAGTTCCGTCAAATCTCCTCTCTGCTTGTTACTATTCGACTAATTAACCCATAGGTTACAGCCTCATCGGCAAAGAGCCAATGATCCCGATCTGTATCTTTTTCAACTACTGCAAGAGGTTGTCCGGTTTGGTTACTAATAATAGCATTGAGTCGATCACGTGTTTTTTCCAACTGTTTAGCATAGATTTCTATGTCTGTGGCAACCCCTTCCATTCTACTCATGGGCTGGTGAATAAGATAGCTAGAATTTGGTAGTCCAAGGCGTCGCTCTGCAGGGACGGCCAATAAGACCAATGTCGCAGCACTAGCTATAAGTCCCATGCCAATCATGTAGACTTCATTTTTTATAAATTTCGCCATATCGTAAATAGCAAAGCCGGCATCGACGTCTCCACCTGGGGAATTGATAAATATTTTAATCGGTTCATCATTTTCAGCTTCTAGGATAAGCATTTGTTTAATAACTTTCTCGGCACTCTCTTTGTCGATTGTTCCTGACAACATAATTGATCGTGTCTTAAGATATTTTTCCATTGCAACATCGGGGGTATTTTCTTTTTTCTCGCTTTCAGCCATTATCTTCTCCCAACTATTAGTAGTTTAATATTTTTAAAGTATACGGAACAATCTTCTAAATGAAAAGACATTACCATTTCATACTGGAAGAGTTTCTCTGTTTACTCTTTTGGCTTCTCACCTTATAGTCTCTATATGAAATGTGCAACAGTTGCCATAATTGGCCGTCCATCATCTGGAAAATCGACTTTAATAAACACTATTTGTGAACGGAAGGTTTCAATTACCGCCGTCACCCCGCAAACAACGAGAAATATAATTCGCGGTATTTTTAC
>JAQVOO010000050.1 GCA_028702575.1 Sphaerochaetaceae bacterium | reverse complement strand
CTTATAAAGAAGATAAATGGCTACTATTTAACTCTTCTACAAAAAGAATGATTGTTCCCCAAAAAGTGTATGACGAGATTATTACCACATTATCATTAAAACCGCGCAACATTCGTACAATTGAAAGCTTTAGCGGCATAGAAAAGCAAAAAGCTCGCTTACAACCTGCCTGGGCAGTTTGTCGTAGTCTAGGAATGGGAAGTAAGCAAATAACGGCGGCTTTTACCACCTTCCGCGGAGTCCCACATCGGCAAGAACAACTGGGTATGAAAAATCAAGTTGTCTTTATTAATGATTCAGCAGCTACTATTCCAGAGGCGGTCGCATTTACCTGTGCAAACTCTCCCTGGAGCTTCCACCTTATTTGCGGTGGTACCGATAAAAACTTAGAGGCCCACGGTATGCTCGAAGCCCTCAAAGTGGCTAAAGGAATCCATTTACTGGGCGGCAGTTTTACGACCAACAAACTTATCCCCCTCCTTGAGCAAGAGGAAATTCCCTACTCTGGCCCCTTCTCCTCAATGGAGGAGGCGGTGGCCTCAGCTTATAAAGATGCGAAAACTGACTTGGCTATTCATCATACGGTCGCGGTGTTTTTATCGCCTGGTGCAGCTTCTTTTGGCATGTTCCGTCATGAATTCGATCGAGGCGATCAATTTAGAGAAATAGTGAAAAATTTGGAGTAATTATTCTTCAGTTGAAACAGAGTATTGCTGGGACATGCGATGTGGAAATCGCCGGCGCTGTAATTGATAGCGTTTGTGTTCCAGCCCAGCATACAAAACCCTAAAGAAAGGCTTGTACACATAATCTAGAGATTGGTGGCGGTAGCAAACATACCCCCCAAATGCCCGTTTAAATAGGCGCAACCCTTCCAAATGAGATCCGCGGTGAAAGGGTCCACTTATCCCGTAGAAATCATAGATTGCACACCCGTTATCACAAGCTTTCTTTATGGCATAATCTTGTAACAAATAGGAAGGAGAGCAGCCTTCAACTCGCAAAGAGGCCCCATATAAATATAGGGCGACTGCACTGGTTTCTAAGATTATTGCACCACCGAGTAAGGTTTTTCGATCATATGCCAGATACAAATGACACTCCGCATCTTTTCCTGGCAGGGTTAAGAAATTTTTGATATAAGCCGACGGCCGTGCCGTAAAACCATCTCTTTTTGCAGTTTCAAGGTAAATAGCATACCACGCATCAAACGTTTTAGAAGTTTGGTCCCAATTCTTAATAACGATATTCTGTGCTTTTGCTTTACGAATATTCCGACGGGCTCGCTCGCGAAAATTCAACCGAACAGCATCATATCCTTGTGTCAAATCAATGCGGGCAGTCCCTTCGGGTTGTACCGACTCACGACAAAGACGAATGTTACGACCCGCAATAGGAACAATCTGCTCATCGTCCGTTTTACTCCAGGGAAGATCAAAACGGATAAAGGCAATTCCCTTGGGCAGCAAAGGGCGCAAAGCACGCGAAAATAACCGAATTACTTGGGCCCCCTCCCCCTCATATGCATCAATTTCAGGGCCAAAAGGGATGTAAGCTAATCGCATTCCAAGTAGTAAGCGCCGAACTAAGACTAATACCACTGAGGTATGCTCTCGTTGGCCATTAACCGCTGGAGCTGTAAAGCTAAATGCAAAAGGATGCCAACGAGAAGCTCGCTTTGCCTGGGCCCAAAACTGACTTTGAAATGGATTCCAGGTTGCATCGAGTTGATCCAGACCTACTCTTTCGACGGTAACATGTTTCATTGTTATCAGCCAACTTCTCCATTTTTGTACTGCGTTACTGAAAGTGGATTCCCATTGGCAGTAAGAGGTCGTTCTTCAATCTTAACAATGCCATCTTCAGTATATAATGGTAAAGCAAAAAACTGGTCCGCTTTGACTTGGCTACGCGCTTGTTCAGGGGCAACTAAGCCTTCTGGCAATATTTCAGTACCAATTTCAAATTGATCGGCAAAGATTATTTCACACGTAGTGTTCGCTTCAGCATGAGGATCACTTGCAGCTAATAACATACCCCGGCTCTTCACCCCTCTAAAGTTAGCTGGCTTTAGATTCTCCACCAGTACAATATTACGTTGAAGTAACTCTTCTTTCGTATAAAAAGGGACAATACTTGAAACGATCGTGGTTGGTTCTTCAGATCCGGTATCGACTTGCATAATATAGAGCCTATCCCCTTTGGGATGTTGTTGGACGTCAATCACTTTACTTACCCGCAAGGTAACTTTCTTAGCAAATACTTCAGCAACGGATTCTTGTGGTGCTAAGCTTTCATTTTCCATCTGTTTCTTCTCCTCAATACGAGATTCCTGACTACCCGCATAACGGGCTCTAAGTTCCTCGATAATATCATCTTCTAACTTTGTAAACAGGTAATCAGGTTTATTAATCACCTCTAAATCGGTAAAAACACCCAATTGATCCCAAGAGGCCCCTTCACTATTCAAATATCCCAACAACCTTTGCGATGCTAAGGGAATATAGGGGGCCAGTAGAATCCCCAAATCTCTAATAAGATAAATCAACGTTCTCAGCAATGAGGCGGCTGCAGAAGGATTTTCAGTTCTTTGTTTCCACGGCTCGCCATCTTGAAAAGCTTTATTGCCAATTGATGAAAGGGCACATATCTGACGTAAAGCTTCGCGGAGCTCAGCTCGCTCCAAAAACTTATCTATTTGACTCTCTTTTTCGATAATGTTTTGCACAAGAGTCGTATCGAGCGGACCTTCTGGTACCTTCCCATCATAAAACCGATGGATAAAAGTTAAAGTTCGGTGAACTAGGTTAGAGATGTTCCCAATAAGTTCACCATTAACTTTCTCTTGGAAATCTTTCCAAGTAAACAGGACATCAGCCTTTTCCGGCCTATTATAAAACATATAAAAACGCCACATATCAGCCGGAATACCAGTCTCTTGGACATCATTACCAAAAACACCAAGACCTTTGCTCTTGGAAAACTTTCCACCCTCATAATTCAGATATTCACTACTAGACATATGGTGGAGCATTGTCCACGGCTCCCCGGTCGCGAGCAAGGTACTGGGGAAAATAACTGTGTGAAAAGGAATATTATCTTTACCAATAAATTGAAATAACTCCACTTCTTCCTGGTTTTGCCACCAATCACGCCAATCAGAGGTATAAGAAGCGGTGATTGAAATATAACCAATGGGCGCATCAAACCAGACATAAAAAACTTTATCTTCAAAACCCTTTTTGGGAACTGGAATACCCCATTTTAGATCTCTAGTGATGGCTCGTTCCTTTAATCCATCTCGAATCCAGGACTTAGTCGTTTGAATGGCGTTCTTAGCCCAAAATCCCTCTACTGAGGCTTTGTTTAACCACTCTTCAAGTAAGGGGAGAGCCTTAGGTAAATCAATATAGAGATGTTTGGTTTTGCGCAAGACTGGTGTTGTTCCGCATACACTACACTGTGGCTCAATCAGATCGGTTGGATCTAAAAGAGTACCACAAGCATCACATTGGTCGCCTCTTGCCCCAGTTGAGCCACACTTTGGACAAATTCCTTCAACAAGGCGATCGGCTAAGAAACGGTGATCATGCTCACAATAGAGCTGTTCGATCTCAGCTTCACGAATATAGCCAGCGGCATCAACTTTTTTGAAAATATCTTGCACTATAGCGGTTTGATTTGGAGTGCTAGTACGGCCGAAAGTATCAAAATCTATTTCAAACCACCGGTAAATGTCACGGTGAATTATATAGTAGCGATCACACAGTTCTTGGGGAGTAATCCCCTCTTGCAAAGCTCGAGTTTCACTGGCAGTGCCATACTCATCGGTACCACAGACGTACAAAGTCTCATACCCTTTTGAACGACAAAACCGTGCAAAACAGTCAGCAGATAATACTTGTAGTAAATTCCCTAAATGAGGAATATTATTTACATATGGCAAGGCGGATGTTATCAATCGTTTTTTCATGGTGTCTACTATACCCTTCACTGACTCTTTTTTCAATCAGGGAGACATAATTCCTGCTTCGTCTCCTGTTTGATTGACGATACAACACAACTAGGCTACATTTAGAGTGTACCGGCAGCGAGCCGGAGTATACAAGGAGGAGAATAGATGAACAATTCGGGAACATCGTCCCGTAAGCCATTTCACCTCAGTCCGAAACTTATTGTCGTTGCAATCGCCATAGTAGTTTTATTCATTTTAATTATGAGTAGTGTTTTTGTGGTTGACCAGACAGAAGAATCTGTTATATTGCGCTTCGGCAAATTTCATAGGACTGTTGGACCTGGACTACAAACAAAACTGCCATTGGGTATAGATAAGAACTACAATATTCCTACCCGAGTCGTACAAACCATGACTTTTGGACAAGCTTCTACTTCACAAGATTTTAGATCTACTTTTATGTCGCAACCTTCTGGTTCTTCAGTCGGGGAATCAATTATGTTGACGGGAGACTTGAACATCGTAGATGTCCAATGGATTATTCAGTATCGAATTGAAGACCCAGCAAAATGGTTATTTAATGTACAAGAAAGGGATAAAACTATCCGTGATATCAGTCAAAGTATAATTAATCAGTTGGTTGGTGACCTCCCTATCCTAGCTATTATGTCGGGTGAAAGAACTTCAATAGAAACTGAATCACAAGCAAAAATGCAGGCAATATTCGATTCCTATAATTTAGGAGTACGAGTAGTCACTGTTAAATTACAGAACACTGTTCCTCCCGTAGGGGAAGTTCAGGATGCGTTTGAGGATGTCAACAAAGCTATTCAGGATATGAATCGATTAATTAATGAAGGTAAAGAATCCTACAATAGGGAAATCCCTCGTGCACAAGGTGAAGCCTCACAACTTATTCAGGTTGCTGAAGGATATTCGGCCGAACGGGTAAATAATGCTGAAGGAGATGTCGCTCGTTTTGCGGCTGTCTTAGAAGCATATGCCATGAGCGAAGATATCACAGCACGTCGTCTCTATATTGAAACGATGGAAGATATTCTCTCGCAAGCTGATGCTGGTACCTTAACACTCATCGATAAGGAGTTGGATAATTTCCTTCCAATCAGTGATCTTACCACCATTCCAGGAGGTAAAAAATGAAAAAACTTGTTACCACATTAGTCATCGTAGTTGTTATTTTAGTCGTTTTTCTACTCCTAGGACCTTTCTTTATTCTACAGGAAGGTGAATTGGCGGTTATTACTCGGTTCGGAAAAATTGTCAACACCCATCAAGATGCGGGACTTAAGATTAAAGTTCCTTTGGTTGATACTGTTGTAAAATATCCTAAAAAGATTATGTCTTGGGATGGTGATGCACAGCGCATACCGACGAAAGAGAATCAGTTTATTTGGGTTGACACCACCGCTCGGTGGAGAATTACCGACCCAGCTCTGTTCTATCAGTCAGTTACTACCTTACCAAACGGGATATTGCGCCTAAATGATGTTATCAACTCAACTATCCGAACTGTTATAAGTGAAAACTTCTTAAATGAGGCTGTCCGTAATTCAAACCGTATTAATAATATGCGTGTTGAAGAGCAGGTCCAAAGTGTTGAAAGCGTCGAAGATGCTGAACAGCTGAGGAATCTCACCAAGACCGAAATCCAACAGGAATCAATTACGATTGGACGTGAAGGTTTAAGTCAAAAAATATTGAACACCACGCGTAGATTTACCGTTGAGTTTGGTATAGAAGTAATCGATATCGTTATCAGACAGATTCGCTATAGCGATGACCTTACGCAAAGTGTATACCAGCGTATGATAAAAGAACGTAATCAGATTGCTGAGGCTTATCGCTCGTATGGTCAAGGACAGCAGGCCCGTTGGGTTGGAAAAACTGAAAATGACAAGAAGAGTATTTTAAGCCAAGCTTATGCAAAAGCAGAGCAAATTAAAGGTGTGGCAGATGCAACAGCTACCAAGATTTATGCAGATGCCTACGCAGAAGATCCTGAATTCTTCACTTTATGGAGAACTCTTGAATCTTACCGAAAGACCATTAAGAATCTGAATAAGGTATTTTCAACTGAAATGGAATACTTTGATGTCTTATATGGACCGAAAAGGCTCCAATTAGATTAATTTAGGATTCTGTGATTAGCGGCCATCATCTCTAAAAGGGTGATGGCTTTTTTTAGGAACAATTGGGGCACAGACCAGTCATGTTAATCTGAACAGCGTCTATACGAAAGCCTGAGGGAACCGCAATGGTAGGAAAGGTAACATCGTGTAAATCATAGACATGACCACATTCAAAACATTTAAAGTGAATATGGTTAGTCACATTTGCATCATAGCGCATCTCATTTTTTTCAATTGCGATTTCTTGAACAACATTATGACTACATAGAAGATTGAGCACATTATAGACAGTGGTGCGTGAAATGGAGGACATATTATTCTTCAATTCACTATAAATAGTATCCGCAGTAGGATGAATAGGGTTATCCAACAGGTATCTATATACGGCCACCCGGTGCTTGAGAGGGCGCACGCCATGTTCCAATAAAACCTTTTTTTCTGCGCCAGGCTTCATATATTGCTTTTTTGTCATGATTGTTAGTCTCCTACTATGTGCTAGTTATGTACGGCAATTCGTTCAAAGTGTCAACCAAACCCTTAGGATTGGTGCCTCGCTTAAAAAAGATGGGACTTCTGCGCTTAAGCGTTCTAAACTGCTTCTCTGTTTCTTACGAGTATATTATAGTGGGGAGCATAGGAGGTGTAAGTGCAGACCCATCGACTCTCTTCATTGTGTCTTTTGATCCTTATAATTCTCATGTTCACCTCTTGTGTCTCTAATTCAGCAGCTCAACGTTCCACACAAATCCCTTATCGCATAATCTCGGGTACAGTAATGTATCCTAATAATCTCTATTTTCCTACCCGCGTTAGAATGGAGATTACCCTTACTGCCCAAAATCTGTCAAGTAATGAACAATTTCAGCTTGTAACCCAAAGCATCCGCAATCCCCAACGATTCCCAGTTAATTTCATTCTCCGGTACGACCCCAATGATATTAGTCGATCATTAGAGTACTCTCTCATTGTTGAACTCTATCATGAGCAAGAAGAATCCCCCTATTTAATCAGTCCAACGGTAGTGTTGCCGACCCTAACAGGTGATGAAAATATACTTGTTGAATTAGCTCCTATTAAAGAGAAAATCTGAATAGTATCCATTGCTAATATGTTTCATGAAAATTCAAACAAATACTTGTATAATTATACAACAAAGGGTTGCTTTTAATTTATCTTTATGCAATATTCGTCCTATTAGATGAGTATATATACGAAAATGGATGAGGAACCTATATGAAAAAAGAAAAAGTAGTATTAGCTTACAGTGGAGGATTAGATACCTCTGTAATATTAAAATGGCTAGCCAATAAAGGTTTTGACGTAATTGCCTACATAGCCAATGTGGGACAAGACGAAGATTTTACCGCAATTGAAAAGAAAGCTTATGCCACTGGTGCATCTAAGGTTTATGTCGAAGACCTTCGCAAGGAATTGGTTACTGACTATATTTTTCATGCATTAAAAGCTAACGCTACCTATGAGGGAAAATATCTTTTAGGAACCTCAATTGCTCGACCCATCATTTCAAAAAGACACATTGAAATAGCTCAGAAAGAAGAGACCCTCTTCGTTGCCCATGGAGCTACTGGCAAAGGTAACGACCAAGTCCGTTTTGAACTCGCCTATTATGCTCTCATGCCTGAAGTTAAAATCATTGCTCCTTGGAAAGATCCTGAGTGGCTAAGTCAATTTGAAGGTCGTTCTGATATGATCGCCTATGCTAAAAAATATGATATACCCATAAAAGCATCGACAAAGAAACCCTATAGCGAAGATGAAAATATTTTACACATCAGTCATGAAGCCGGCATCTTGGAAGACCCTTCCCTGCGCTGTCCTCCAGAAGTATTTTCCCACACCCTTTCACCAAAAGACGCACCAGATCAAGAAACAGTGCTGGCAATAGATTTTGTCGATGGAATCCCGGTAAAAGTAACTAATGAAAATGATAACACAGTTGTTTCAGATCCTCTTGAGATGTTTTTATACCTTAACAAAATTGGACATGATAATGCTGTAGGTCGTGTAGATATGGTGGAAAACAGATATGTCGGTATTAAAAGTCGAGGTGTCTATGAAACACCGGGCGGTACTATTCTTTGGTTTGCCCATCGTGATCTTGAAGGTATTTGCATGGATAAAGAAGTTATGCACCTCCGAGATATGCTTATGCCAAAATTCGCAGAACTGATCTATAATGGCTATTGGTTCAGCCCCGAATTTGATTTTCTCTCAGCAGCTTTTAACAAAAGCCAAGAACTCATCACCGGCACTGCCAAAGTAGCCATCTATAAAGGAAACTTAATTGGCGCTGGAGTTTCTAGCCCTTACTCACTCTACAATGAAGCCCTCGGGAGCATGGAAGTCTCAGGTGGCTATCAGCCAGAAGATTGTAAAGGTTTTATTAATATTAATGGTATACGCCTACAAGCCCACCATTACTGGTTAAAGGCTAGAGAATTAGATATGGCGCCCTAAAAAGGTCTCTTCATAATGCTCAACTCCCATCGAAAGGATGCGAGCAATATGATCATCGTTGAGACTATAATAGATCCTGCGCCCCTCCTTGCGGTGTTTCACCAAGCGAGAGGCCCGTAATAGCTTTAACTGTTGGCTGATAGTTGATTGGTGCATCCCAAGAGTTTCGGCAATGATATTCACAGAGAGTTCACTCTGTTCTAGGAGGAATAGTATTTTTAACCGAGTTGGATCGCCAAAGACTTTGAAGAAATCGGCAATGTCTCCAACTTCTTCATCGAGGGGAATACCTGCAGAAAGCTTGCCAATCTCTTGTTTATCCATGTATCCAATCTATCATAATGGCTCCTCGTAGGCAATAAAGTTTCTTATATTCTCATTTACCGTTTTATGCTACTATCACAACAAAAAGAAGGAGGAAGTTTAATGAATAAGACAAAAAAACCAATCATTGGGTGGATTGGAACTGGTGTTATGGGACGTTGGATGTGTCATCATATTCTTCCACTGGCTTCAGAGGTGTATGTTTCTAATCGAACTATGGCTAAAACTGAACCATTAGTAGCCGAAGGAGCTATTGCGGTAAATACTCCGGCAGAAGTTGCTCAGAAGGCCTCTATTATATTCACTATTGTTGGACATCCGATTGATGTGGAAAAAGTCTATTTTGGTTCCCAGGGCCTTCTCGAACATGCCCAAGCTGGTACGATCTTTGTTGATATGACCACCACAAAACCTTCTTTGGCACTGCAGATAGCAGAGATGGCCAAAGCGAAGGGGTGCGAAAGTATTGACGCTCCTGTATCGGGAGGGGATGTAGGTGCCCGTCAGGGTACACTCTCCATTATGGCAGGAGGAGATCAATCAACCTATGCTAAAGTCCTCCCGTTATTTGAGAAAATGGGTACATCGATTCAATTACAAGGGCCTGCTGGTTCTGGACAACATACCAAAATGTGCAATCAAATTGTCATTGCCGGAACTATGATCGGGGTCTGTGAAGCGCTAACCTATGCCCGCAAAGCTGGCTTAGATGGAAAAACTCTGGTGGCGACTATTAGCAAAGGGGCAGCTGGATGTTGGTCTTTAGATAATCTGGCTCCAAGAGTATTAAAAAATGATTTTAAACCAGGATTTATGATCGATCATTTCGTAAAAGATATGGGAATCGCTCTGGAAGAGGCAAAACACATGAAAATTGCCCTTCCTGGCTTAGCATTAGTGGAACAACTATATATTGCCCTACAAGGTGCCAAAAAAGGTTCGTTAGGAACACAGGCCTTAGTACAAGCCCTCGATTCGCTTAACGCACTAGACTGACACCTTATTTTCAAATGCAAGGAGGCGTTATGGATATTAACAAAGAGTTTGCAACGCTGAATCTTCCTGAAAAGGAACCGATTCAAATACCAGTAATTACCGATAGTATGGGAGAGAAGTCAATTGACGTGCGCGGACTACGGAAACAAACTGGTTACATAACGTACGACCCTGGA
The DNA here is from genome assembly GCA_028702575.1 of Sphaerochaetaceae bacterium. Classification (GTDB taxonomy): domain Bacteria; phylum Spirochaetota; class Spirochaetia; order Sphaerochaetales; family Sphaerochaetaceae; genus JAQVOO01. The sequence goes on along the minus strand of JAQVOO010000050.1, from coordinate 2,602 downwards.
TTTGTAAATACAGGAAGTTGTACTAGTTCTATTTGTTACATAAATGGGGAAAAAGGTATTCTCCGCTACCGTGGATATGATATCGAAGATTTAGTAGAAAATTGTGACTTCGTCGAAGTTGCTTACCTCTTAATAAAGGGAGAACTACCGAATCCAATTGAACGAAGAAGATACGCCGAACTCCTCAACAAAGAGTCGATGTTGCACTACGATATGCAAAGCTTTTTTAGAGGATATCCATATGATGCCCACCCGATGTCAATATTATCGGCTATGGCGGTCTCTATGTCGGCCTTTTATCCAGAAATGGACGATATTGACCCAGAAATACAAGTTGACTCTGCAGTAACTCGGTTAGTTTCAAAAATCAGAACAATCACCGCCTTTACCTACCGTCAGTTACGAGGTGAAGATTTCGTGAACCCCTCGTACAAATATAGCTATTGTGAAAATTTTTTAAACATGATGTTTAAAACTCCGGTGAATGAATATCACATCAACCCTTTACATGTTAAAGCACTGAACCAACTACTCATTCTTCATGCTGACCATGAACAAAACTGCTCAACCACCGCGGTTCGACTCATTGCCAGTAGTGGTGCCAATTTATATGCATCTGTAGCTGCCGGTATTTGTGCCCTTTGGGGTCATAAGCATGGAGGAGCGAACCAAGCAGTAATCGAAATGCTAGAAACTGCTATCGCCAATGATTGGACCCCCCAAGATATTGTAGAGATGGCAAAACAAAAGGATAATCAATTCTTGCTTATGGGTTTTGGCCACCGAGTCTATAAAACATTTGATCCCCGCGCCCAGATAGCCAAGCAATTAAGTAAAGAAGTCATGGCCCAAAGTGGTGAAACCGATCCATTATTAGAATTTGCACTCGAGTTGGAAGAAGCTGCCATCAAAGATGACTATTTCATGGAACGGGGATTGTACCCTAATGTTGACTTTTATACGGGAATTATCTTTCGCAAAATAGGCATTCCAACGAGTATGTTTACTTGTATGTTCGCTATGGGAAGACTTCCAGGCTGGATTGCTCACTGGCTAGAATGGACCAAAGACCCCTATGGCAAAATTGGGCGTCCACGACAGGTCTACGACGGCCCGAATCAACGAAAAGTTAAGCACATCGACGAGCGTTAAAAGTTTAGGAGTCCCCACTTGGTGGGGATACTCCTTATAGGGCTGTTTTTGTGTAATTGAGCAGGCCACCAGATAGTAAGATAGCCATTTGGCGCAAACTAAGGTGAGCGACAACTTCAATCTCTTTCTCTTGGGTCTTGTTATACAATATCATTGGTTTTTGCTTTTTCACCATTGCTTCTAATTGATTATGCACATCACTAAGCTGCAAACGATCGCCTTGTGCAATATCGTCATAGTCAGCTTCACAGACAAATTCTACCGGCAAGATACCAAAATTACAAAGGTTAGCTTGATGGATACGTTCAAAAGATTTTGCCAATACTATCTGAACACCTAAATACATAGGACAAATAGCTGCATGTTCACGACTCGATCCTTGTCCATAGGAAAAACCAGCTACCACAATATTGGCTTGTTGTTTTTTCTGATTTTCCTGCGCTCGATCATGAAAAGTAGGATCTAATCCTTCAAAAGTATACCGGGCATAAGCGGGAATATTCGAACGATACTTAAGTCGAGCACCGGCGGGCATAATATGATCGGTAGTTATTTTATCGCCTGCTTTTAACGTACAGACCCCCTCAATGAGTTGAGGTAAGGGGCGACTTTTCGGAGGATCCCCAATATTAGGACCTCGTAGGACCTCAATTGCACTACCGTCTTCTGGTGGGAAGATCAGCATCCCGTCATCAACAATGAATTCTGTTATCTCCATATCTTTTGGATAAGGAATTCCATGAGAGCTCAGAGGATTGGTGAATGTGCCGGTAATAGCACTTAGCGCTGCGGTTTCGGGACTTACCAAGTATACTTGGGCACTTTTGGTACCACTGCGGCCTTCAAAGTTTCGGTTGTTAGTCCGCAGTGAAACAGCATCCGTTTCAGGACTTTGGTGGTTTCCTATACAAAATCCGCAGGCACTCTCTAAGATGCGGGCACCCGCTGTAACCATTTTTTCCAGTGAGCCGTCTCGGGCCAGCATCAGCATCACCTCACGAGATCCGGGAGCTATGCCTAAACTTACGGTAGGCGAGACTCTATGACCAGAAAGTATGTTAGCTACTCGATGTAGCTCTGCATACGAACTATTAGTACAACTGCCGATAAGAACCTGTTGAACAGGCATCCCATCTAGTTGTTGAACATCAAGGATATTTCCTGGAGAGTGTGGAGCTGCTGTTTTGGGGACGACGTTAGATAAATCAATTATATACACATCATCGTAGTGAGCATCTTTATCGGCAGCGAGTGGACGAAATGAATCGGTCCGTTTTTGCGCATGTAAAAATTGTTTAGTAACAGCATCAGAGGGAAAGAGAGAAGTAGTTACGCCACATTCGGCCCCCATATTACAAATTGTAGCACGCTGGGGAACACTCAGCGAAGCCACCCCCTCTCCCGTATACTCAAAGACACAATTTACATTGCCTTTCACCCCAAATCGTTG
>JAQVOO010000233.1 GCA_028702575.1 Sphaerochaetaceae bacterium | reverse complement strand
CCACTCATGAAATTGAAAAACTACTCGCTCATGCCGATTCAATGATCTTGCTCGATTCAGGGCGCATTGTACTTCAAGACACCCCTGAAAGAGTCTTAGAGATTGCCGATGAGTTTGGTATTAGACGGCCGATGTATCGTGGAAAACCGATCCCTATTGGAGATCTATCATGGTTGAAGTAAATTTGTTTCATTTTCGTGATCGGAATACTTTTCTTAATTTGAGCCATCCTCTGGCCAAAATTTTCACATTGTTACTTTTGTCATCCTTACTTGCCCAAGCACACCTTTTGCGTCTATTACTTATCTTTGGGTTGTTTTGCTCAGTTGCGATTTCTCTCCGCATCCCTTTAGGTCAATATCGTCGGGAACTCCGGTTTTTCTTAATAATGGGGACTATTATTGGTCTGGCTCAATATTTGAATACATACCAACTACAAGATACGCTCCGAGTGACTTTACGCTTCGCAACGGTAGTCCTCATGGGAATTCTATTTACTGACACGACAGCACCCGATGACTTATCACGTGCCATAGGCTCAACTTTAGAACCCATCCCTAAAATACCAGGCTATCGCATTGGTGCTACCATCGAACTCACCTTAGCAACTATTCCCCTTTTATTTGACGTCGCCCACCAGGTGTTTGAAGCTAGGAAAGCTCGCAATGAATCTATTTGGAGGCGCCCTGTACGCAGGATAGTTTCCTACATCTCGGCTGTTTTTACCCTATTGTTAGAAAAAGCTGAAGATCTTGAAATAGCATTGAAAGCGCGTAATTATAATCCTGATGCTAAGCGCGATACTATCGCTTTTAGTTATCGAGATCTCATACTGGTTAGTTTTACGATATCTTTCGCTGTGTTCTGTTTCTTGTTTACTTAGCTGGCAATTGTAATGGCATCTCGGGATTAAAAACCTGAGATGATTCCTTGCCTAAGATATAGACATGATTACGAAGACGGTCAGCCCACGTACAATTATTAACTGAATCATCAAAAATTGTAGGCTCAATGATTTGTCCTATTGTATAGGTAATATGTTTCCCTCGCTGCTTAAACATTTCATCTGGGAGATAGAGTGACTCAAGACTCATTTTTATTCTTAAAGCTTTGCGAATGGCACTAAGACGATAAAACTTTTTAGAATTTACGCCATCTATATGAACCGGAATAATGGGACGATTATATTTTTTTGCCATTTTAATACAGGTAAAATGCCATTGATAATCGAAGATTACCCCATTCGATAGAGGACGACTACAATAGCCAGCTGGGAATATGATTATGGCCGAATCGCTAGCAAAATTATCGCGAAACTCTTGTACAGACACTCGGTCGCCACGTACAGGGATTGGGACCAATAAAGGTTCTAGTGGTTTCAAATGGGTTAGAATCGCATTACTCACTAATTTAGTTTCGATACCATATGAACTCATAATTTCTAATAAAGCAATCGACTCTGGCCCACCCAAAGGATGGTTAGCTATTATTATGGGTCGTTGAGTAAGGTACTCAGCTAATAGTTGTTCTCCAATTACTTCTGTTGATAACGCTAGAAATTGATTACACGCGTGGACAAACGTTATTGGATCCAGTGCAAAACTTTTGGTTAAAAATTCATTTATCTCTTCCAGATGGAGCAGACGGGCTAAGGCGCGCACCAACCATGCGGGTACAAACTTCTCTAACTTAGGCACCTTTGCTTGCAATAGTTGCCTGATATCTATTTTTGTAAAGGTGGGAGATTCTGTTTGCATGAGTGTTACTATACCAAAAGTTGAGCTGGAATGCAAAATATATTGTTACAAAAAAAGCCTTCGCGTATGTTATACTCAACTCCATGAATATTCCTGAGGACAAGCAACGACTTCGTAAAGAGATGCGAAAAATATTACAAACACTATCTCTAGAAGAAAGAGCAAAAGAATCACAACGTATTGTCAAAAATATTGTTGCTCTACCTCTTTTAGCTCGCTCTTCAACAATTTTAGGCTTCATCCCAATGCAATCCGAACCAGATCTAGGTCCATTATATGATGGAGCATTGGCACAAGGCAAAAAGGTCGCATTTCCGTGTTGCTCTAACAATGGCCAAATGGTCTATCATTTGGTTGATCAAGATTGGCGCAAACATCTAGTAAGATCACCGTATGGAAACCTTGAACCGAATAAAGATAAGTATAGCCCAATTTATTTACCAATTCTGGAAACCTCTATGTTACTGGTACCAGGCTTGGCTTTTTCCCCTATGCGGCAAAGATTGGGACGTTCTATGGGGGTTTTTGATCGCTTTTTAGCGCATAAAGATCTCAATTGTTTTTCGATTGGAGTTTGCTTCGCTCTTCAAATACGAAAGACCATTCCCCTAGAACCACACGACTTCACGCTCGATTTAGTGGTAACTGAATCGCAAACTTATTGAATGGGAGAGCGCCACAACCAAGAGAAATGTTGGTGAGCAAGCATCTGCAGAAGAGAGTTACTTTGTGATGAAAGGGGATCTTCGCACTCATAATTATTATCTAAACGTAACAACTCACTACGAACTTCTGGACTTCTGACTGTCCGTAACAGAGCGCTAAGAGTCCTAATATATTCAAATTGCCGCGTTGGAGAACTAGCAATAACAAAAAGAAAATGGACCGGAGATTCATCCTTTGCTTCATAATCTATCCCACATGCTGAGAGGCCGAGAGCAACTTGAACGTGGGCAAGGTTACGAACTTTACCATGAGCGATGGCAATGCCATGCCCAATTCCAGTTGTCTCAATTTCTTCCCGATTAATAACAGCCCTTTTAAAACGATCAATATCAGGAAGTGATTTGAAAATGGAACACTTCTCAATAACCTCTTGAATTGCCGCAATTTTTGTTCTGGCATCAATGTGGCAAATCACCGATCCATAATCGGAAATAAAACTCAATCAGATTCTCCCATATCCACCAAGTACTCATTGATTGCCTTGGCGGCTTTGCGCCCTTGGCCCATCGCTAGAATTACGGTAGCAGCTCCAAGCACTATATCACCACCTGCATACACACCCTCCAAAGAGGTTTTACAGGTCTCTTCATCTACTATGATATTCCCCCAGCGATTTACGTCAAGTCCTTCCGTCGTTTGTTTGATGAGTGGGTTTGAATCGTTACCTATGG
>JAQVOO010000232.1 GCA_028702575.1 Sphaerochaetaceae bacterium | reverse complement strand
TGGAAAAAATTAGCATCTATTTGGCCATCTTCGAGTGCTTTATTAGGTGTAACATAATCGGTAAATTCAACAATCTTCAAGGTAATGCCTTGTTGAGCTAAATCGTCTACCACAAGATTTAAAAAAACTGCATGTGGCTCAGGAGTAGCACCAACAGTCAGAATATTGCTGACTTCTTTACCTCCCGCTGCAAAAATAGTAGCTGTTATAAAGACTGATAACAATACAATCGTAGTAATTCTTTTCATAATGAATCTCCCCTCCTTATGGGTAATATAGACTAAAAATATATTTTTAGCGCTTCGCCATCATACGAGCACTAATCTTATTTCCAATTACTTGGACCACTTCGACGAGGACCAAGATTACAATAACCGAAAAGAGCATGACATCAGGTCTAAATCGTTGGTACCCGTAACGAATGGCCAAATCACCTAAACCACCACCTCCAATCGCTCCAGCCATAGCTGAATAACCAATGAGGTTGATAATCGTCAAGGTAATCCCTGAAACCAAAGCAGGCATAGCTTCTGGAATTAGGACCTTCACAATAATTTGGAACGTTGTTGATCCCATGGCGCGGGCGGCTTGAATAACCCCCGGATCCACCTCCTTTATAGCCGATTCGATTATGCGGGCAACAAATGGTGCCGCTGCAATTGATAACGGCACAATGGTTGCTTTAGTGCCGATACTTGTACCTACGATAATTCTTGAAAGAGGAAATAATAGAATCATTAAGATTATAAAAGGGAAGGAACGTAGTACATTCACTACTCTTCCTAATACATTGTTTAAGACTGGTTTAGGGACAATACCACCTTGGGCTATGGGGCCTGTTACACAGAGCAATATCCCAATCGGCAAACCGAGGATTAAAGAGAATAATGTGGCAAAGGAAACCATGGAGAGAGTCTCAACTGTTGCGTTCCAAACAAGCGTAATTAAAATATTCATACTTGCATGCCCTCCTCTTCAACCAAAATACCGGAAAGTTGTAACGCAGCAACAGCCTTCTCGACCTCTTCAGTCTCTCCGATTATATCGCAGATAAGAGTACCGACCTCTTCACCAGAGACATGCTGAATTCCACCCGCTCGAATATTGATTTCAACATCATAGCGTTTTTGGATCCGACTCAACACAGGTTCTCCAGTTAACTCGCCGCGAAAGCGGAGCGTATAACGCCCTCCCTCTTGTGACCAGCGCACCATATCACTTTTTTTGAGTTGTTCATCTTCAACTAATGGAGCCAAATTTGCTAAAAACTCTTTGGTAATCGAAGAGCCCGGCTTCGCAAAGACATCAATAACTTTTCCCTCTTCAACTACACTTCCATTTTCTAATACTGCCACATATTCACATGCATCACGGACAACTTCCATTTGGTGGGTTATCATAACCACAGAAAGATTCATCCGTTTTTGTAAATCTTTGAGTAAATCTAAAATAGAACGGGTGGTTTGAGGATCAAGAGCACTTGTGGCCTCATCACAAAATATTATATCAGGATTGTTAGCTAACGCCCTCGCAATAGCCACGCGTTGCATTTGCCCACCAGAGAGGGTACTAATGGGAGCTTTGCCCCGACCAGTTAAACCGACCAATTCTAACAGCTCTTTTACCCTCTCTTGAATTTTATCTTTAGGCACACCGGCAATTTCGAGGGGATAGGCAATATTCTCAGCAGCATTTCGAGATGAAAATAGATTGAAATTTTGAAATATCATCCCAATCTTGCGCCGTTGCGTTATGAGTTCATCTTTAGCTAAATTATCTACACGCGTATCATCATAAAAAATCTCGCCACTGTCCGGGGCCTCTAAGAGACTAATTAAACGGACCAGCGTCGATTTTCCAGCACCACTTTTTCCAATAATACCGTAGATTGTATTTGAAGGAATATCGAGGCTAATATCATGTACAGCATGGAGTGAACCATACGCACGATGTAGATGTCTCAGTGAAATCCTCATGAAGATAAACCCCTTCTTGCAGAAACGTACCACATCATAAAAGAATAGGCGATCTTCTTCAAGCTAATAAAGATGTTTTTGTTTTGAGTATGCATTAATTTGCATAAATTTACATTTTCATTATTGAGTTTCTATAATAAAGAGGCTTAAAACAGATTATATCGCACTGCAGAATCTAAGTCTGTCTTTTTTTATAGGGCCATTCAATATTCGCAAGTACCTGCGAAAAAGATTCTAATAAGAAGTTACATGTCCCTCTCATTTAAAACGATAGCGCAGACTCACTTTAGGGATTAAATCAATGGCAAAAGCAGAACCCATCTCTTTTGCGGTAGGAAGATATGAAAAGTTGTACACAATCTCTACAGGAAGGGAAAAATTTTGAAAGAATAATATTTCTACACCAAAACCTAGGCCCATGGTAATTTTCGCTTCAAATGGTTCATTGAGACCAGTACTATAATTGTAGAGGATTTCACCACTATGAGCGAGGGTCGTAGCTATGTAGATTTGACCTCCGAGATAATCATTGAAATCTTCTCCAAATAGGGTCCTCTGATAATCAACAGCCACTCCATACGAAAGGGTAGAATCGCTCCAGAGAGGATCAGGATCATAGATGAGTCCAATCACCCCTTGCAAAGCATTCTCACCACTGCGTTGATGATACGAAAGGCCCCAAATTGCAGAACTAAATTGGACTCCAATACCATAAGGGTACCGTTGGTAGGTTTTCGTTTGGGCATGAAGAGAACAGAGTGCTGAGGTTGCCAAGAAAAGTACCAATACACTTGTTTTTAGGTGATTATTCATAGCTATATTTTACCTATAATTGGCCATTATACAATCAAAATAAAAAAATTCTGGCAGCTACCTACTCTCCCGCCAAAAGGCAGTACCATCGGCGCAAGAGGGCTTGACTACCGTGTTCGAGATGGGAACGGGTATATCACCTCTGCTATGGCTACCAGAATATTATTTCATAGCGAGTCTCCCACCTTTTGGCGCGAAGAATCGTACAAAACAACAAAAAATAAAAAAAGGCCCGGCAACGACCTACTCTCCCGCCAAAAGGCAGTACCATCGGCGCAAGAGGGCTTGACTACCGTGTTCGAGATGGGAACGGGTATGACACCTCTGCTATGGCCACCGGGCCAACATTCCTTATGTCACCCGCGC
>JAQVOO010000231.1 GCA_028702575.1 Sphaerochaetaceae bacterium | reverse complement strand
TATATAGCAAAGAAAATTATAGAATTTGCCCCCACAGCTAATCGACCTTTTGTGCTAGGGTTGCCAACAGGCTCTTCGCCTTTAGGGACCTACCAGCAATTAATAGAAATGTATCGTCGAGGAGAGCTTTCCTTCAAACATGTGGTGACATTTAACATGGATGAATATATAGGACTTCCCGAAGATCATCCCCAAAGTTACCACGCTTTTATGTGGGATAACTTGTTCAGTCATGTCGATATCCCTCGATCCCAAGTAAATATTCCTAACGGTAATGCTAAAGATATTGATGCCGAGTGTGCCAACTATGAACAGAAAATTGCATCTGCTGGGGGGATAAAATTATTTTTAGGTGGAATAGGTTCTGATGGACATATTGCCTTTAACGAACCTTATTCTTCCTTAGCATCAACGACTCGCGTGAAATCATTAACCCATGATACCAAGGTTATGAATTCTCGCTTCTTTGGCAACGATATTTCCAAAGTACCCTCAACCGCGATTACTGTGGGAATAAAAACCATCATGGATTCCGAAGAGGTACTCCTATTGGTCAATGGATATGGTAAAGCGCGGGCACTGAAAGCTGCAGTAGAGGGACCAGTTAGCCATGCTTGGACCTGTAGTGCTTTGCAAATGCATAAAAAGGCGATTATTGTGTGTGATGAGCCGGCAACAGATGAACTAAAAGTTGGAACATGGAAATACTTTAAAGATATTGAAGCTGAACATTTGAATCCCGACTGTTTATTAGTAATCGGAGCAGATTCACCGTAAACCCATTTCAGTGGCGACCCTGATAACTGTAGCAGGGTCGTCTGTCATAATTGAGTCAACTCCCATCGAAAGGAGAGTTCGCATCTGCTTTTCATCATTAATCGTCCATACCTGAATTATAGCTCCACGTTCATGAAAGGCTTTGATGAAGGCTGGGGTAATTACGGTAATACCCCATTGTTTGACAGGTACTTGGAGAACAATAGTTCTTTTTCCCTTTAATGTTTTGGGTAATATTCTTAATTTTTGTTGAAACAGTAAACTTAATACTTCAATAGTAGTGAGACTGGTGAGAATAGCACTGTTTTTACGGCGCATAAGTTTTAAATTTGAGAGATGGAAACTGGCGCACAGAACGCGACTTTCAGCCTTATGGGCAACTACTACCTCTTCAAACGCATCCACTATAGCGCTATTTTTGCTTTTTAAATCAACATTAAAACGCTGGGACGGGGAACTTTCAAGAGCTTCTGCCAACGTAGCGATTTGGATTCCTTTGCCTCTAAAGGGATACGTTTTTCCATTGTCGGTAGTAAAATTATACCCAGCATCAATTTTCTTTAATTCACTAAGGGTATGATCTTCCACGCGCCCGGTGCCATTTGTGTTACGATCTAAAGTAGGGTCATGCCAAATCACGATATGGCCATCTTTGGAGAGATGGACATCTGTCTCTATTACGTCAACTTGCATACGTGTCGCACTTTGAAAAGCTTCTAGGGTATTTTCAGGATAATTTTTACTATCGCCACGATGGGCCACGACGACAGGAATTGGATTTAAGAATGGTTCTTTATATAGTTTACTCATGTTGTTTGTGTACCTTTAGACGGGCCATTTTGCAATACATTTTCTCCAAACGTTGCGCCTCTTTTTCACTTAACGTCGCTCGGGCGAGAATATCGCGGAAGAAGCGTTCTACTTCAGGCCGTTCATTTTGTTTATAGAAATTAATCTTTTCAAAAGAATCTCCAATAATAGTTACCAGCGATTGTAGGCGCTGTTCAGTAATAGGGGTGAATCCGAGATTAACTGTAATTTCTCGAAAAAGGGTATAGGTAATAATTTGAACAGCTTGTGCTAAATTGAGACTGGGAAAAGCTTCGCTAGTAGGAATTTTAACCCCCATATGACACAGTGCCAACTCGGCATCGGTTAAACCATCGGCCTCTCTGCCAAAAACTAGAGATACAGTTCCTGGCCCAAGGGTGTTAATACGATCGGCAAGTTGCTCAGGAAGGAGGGCAAAATATTTACGATTCTTTCCTCTTCGTCGACTAGCACCTACTGAAAGGATACTTTCGTTAAGGGCCTCCTTGAGAGTCGAGAAGCTCAGGTGGTTCTCATAGAGGTCATAAGCATGTAGCGCTAGAGTTTTGACCCGGTTGGCATCATATTCGCGTTCTCCGACGATGGCTAATTCGTTCATACCCATTGTTTTCATAGCCCGGCAGACGGCGCCAATATTAGCACCATCTTGGGGTTCGACTAGTACGATACGTATCCTAGCTAAATTTTCCTCTATTTCCATATGCTCTTTTCATATCAGATATTGCAGTATTATCCAAGCTAGCATATAGTGGGAACATGTTAGAAACTCAGAAACCTACAAAGGATGCTGGCAAGACGGCCTTAATGGTTATTGCCATAATCTTTATTGGGGCAACGCTAAAAATTGCCGATTCAGTGACTCTGCCCCTTGTAATTTCTTTGTTTCTATTTCTGTTATTTAACCCACTCCTTAATAAACTCGAAAAGTTAAAAGTTCCCCGTTGGCTTGGCGTTGTTATCGCTATGATTTTATTGTTGATCATGCTGTTAGCAGCTGGCTGGTTTTTCTTTTTTACGATTGATAGGTTGGCACAACGACTTCCCATGTATATTAGACGGTTTACTGTTATTGATGCTTGGGTCGCTGAAAAGCTCGAGTTAGAGGCAGGGACAAGTTTCTTGACATATATTAATTTAGATTGGCAGGGATTAGTTCTTAGTTCACTTTCATCGGTCAGTGGTAAGGCTATTAATGTTGTTTCAAAGGCTTCACTAATTTACATTTTTGTTTTGTTTCTTTTATTAGAGCGACAATCTCTTATTCCTAAACTAAAAATAGCTATTCCCAGTGGAAAGGGGATGCGTTTAGCAGTTCTTTTTGAGCGTATTAATCGTCAAATATCGAAATATTTGTTACTAAAAGCTCTTATTAGTCTGGCCACAGGAGTTTTATTTTACCTTGCTTGTCTAGCCACTGGGTTAGATTTTGCTATTATGTGGGGAGTTTTAGCTTTTATTTTAAATTTCATACCGAGTATCGGATCGATTATTATTACCCTTATGACGATCGTGATGGCAATTTTGCAGTTTTTCCCTAATTGGGCCAA
>JAQVOO010000049.1 GCA_028702575.1 Sphaerochaetaceae bacterium | reverse complement strand
GTACGAAGCATTGCTTCGCACTGTTAGAGGGTCTTGACTGAAGCCAACATACGGACTCCTCGTACTTCTTTCGACGATATTTTCCCATAAAATAACTTAGTAAATATTTCTAGTGACGTATTTGCTGAAGATAAACTCTTATGACAGTTCACTGCAGAACACGTTCGTATTGATAAAATGAAGATAAACTTACTATGTGTATGATTGGAAAGATGGTGCCAACTAATTCTATGCAAAGTCCTTGCATTTACAGGGAATAAGGTTGGTCATTCTTTGTTTGGCGAGTAATTGCATTCTCGAACTCAGAAAGCAATCAAAAGCTCTGGACGGGTCCGTGTCACTCAAGGACACCTTCTTAATGTATACTATACAAGATAAGGAGTGCATTGTCAATCAATAACTATCAATAACTATCAATTAATTGAATAATCTGTTGTTATTTGTTATTTCAACATGATTACTACTAATATCTGATAGTAACTACACATTACTAACAATTACGGGTTGCTATTTTATAATTATTGTATAATACTAGAGTCATGTCGTTATTAGAAAGTCCAGTCCTAACTTTACAAGAGTGTTCTCAATACTTAAAAATTGCTGAGTCCACAATCTATGTACTCGCACGTAACGGTAAGATACCTTGCCAGAAGGTGGGTAGAAACTGGCGTTTCAGTAAAGATGCCTTAGATAAATGGTTGAGTGGCGAGTTAACGTTATCTGCCTCAGAAGAAAATAATAAGTAAAAGTAAATTATGATTACAAACTATAAACTCAAGAAGAAGACTTCACGGCAAGTTCCCCTACTCTAGGCCAATTTTATATATAATAGGACGATCCCTTTTCCCATTCCTCACATGGTTCTCCAACAGCTTCTAACATAGAGAATTTTTTTATAATTAGCAGGTGATTTTTTGCCACCCACCTCAAGAACCGATTTGAGTTAAGCCTTCTTCTCAATTTAAACTTTTCTTGCCGCATCTTAAACCTTTTAGTACATTTAACTTGTAGGAAGATAATCCTAAAGGAGAACTTATGAATAAAGAACAATTAACTCGCATGAAAACAGGCAAAGGCTTTATTGCTGCATTAGACCAAAGTGGAGGCAGTACTCCCAAGGCCTTGTTACAATATGGAATACCGGAAGACTCCTACGCCAATGACGAAGAGATGTTTGCGCTGGTACATACGATGCGCACAAGAATTATTACAAGTCCAGCTTTTACAAAGGACCATATCCTTGGTGCCATTCTCTTTGAAAACACTATGGACCGTACCATAGAAGAGTTGCCTACTGCAGAATATTTGTGGAACATTAAACATATCGTCCCATTTCTTAAGGTAGATAAAGGTCTCGCTGAACTTTCTGAAGGGGTTCAGATGATGAAGCCAATCCCTGATTTAGATAAATTGCTTGTTCGTGCTGTCAAAAAAGGAATTTTTGGTACTAAGATGCGATCTGTTATTAAAGAAGCAAACCCTCAAGGCATCAAAAAACTTGTGAAACAGCAATTTGAAATAGCGAAAATTATTTTAAACGCTGGTTTAGTTCCCATCATCGAGCCAGAAATAGATATCCACAGCAAAGATAAACAAGCCTCAGAAACTATCATGAAACAAGAGATTATAGAGCAACTTGCCCTCCTTAAACCGGATGACAAGGTCATGCTCAAACTCTCCATCCCAAGTGTACCTAACTTTTATGCGGATCTGCAAGCAGATGAACATATGGTGCGCGTTGTAGCCCTTTCTGGTGGGTATAGCCAAGATGAAGCTACCAGACTTTTGGCTAAAAACAATGGTCTTATTGCTAGCTTTTCTAGAGCTCTTGCCCAAGACTTGCACGTCCAACAAACTGAGGAACAATTTAATGCCGTGCTAAAAGAGTCAATCAAGAGAATTTACGAAGCTTCCATAACGTAAAGGAACAAGAGCCTAACGTCATGTAGACTACCAACGGCTAATGTTAATCGAGCGAAGAGCGAAAATGCAGTAGTGAGACTACTGCATTTTTTGTCATCATTGCCCTGCTAACGTATCTTCCAACATTTTTAAAGCTTCACCCATCTTGAATTCAGCATACATAGCAGCCTCATTCCTTTCAAATTCCTTGGTAGCTGTTTCAAAGGCTTTGAGTGTATTCTCTATTGGTATTGATAATAATACCCAAACCCCACCTTCAGGATCGACCCAGAGACCCTCTTGAGAGACCCCCATTAACGATGTTTTGCTCGTTTGGCGTGAAATTGACTCAAAAGCCTCTAATGCCTGCCGGCTTTCACTGTCTCCCATATCACTTGTATAATTGACAACCACACTATCGACTGTAGTGTGAATCCATTGTGAAATTTTCTCTTTAGCTTCGGCATTGGCCCGCTTAATGGAGTTGGCCTTATTACTTAACTTGGCATATCCAGATTCATAATGGACAGTGGCAGATTTTGGCGGAGATGCCACCCAATCAGGTTGTACTTCTCCTTCAGCTCCGACGACTACAGGCCTTTTGGGCTCTTCTACTTTTTTACTTGATATACATCCAGCTAAGAGCAAGACTAACAAACCAATTATAATACTACACGTGATGGTTTTTTTCATAGAATCTCCTCATTCATATCTAAACATAACATGAGTAGGGTATCATGTGAAATGGAACAAATCAAAGTAAAAACCGCTCGGGGAATGTAAATGAGCAACTCATGATAGTAAAACCTCTTTTTGGTTAAAATTCATCATTGCTGATATACTAATATACAATTTATACATTCTTGTACTCCTAGTAAGCCTTTGCTATAGTAGAATTATGAATATCACAGAAAAAACAATCATTACCTTCTTTATCGTCATTATTGTCTGCTTTAGTATAGGACTAATACTCGTGCCAGTTGCTAAGTATAGCCCTTTAAAAACAGTCGCTGTCATCACAATTTTACATGTAATTGTTAGCTTCCTCTTTGGACTTATCACTAAAGATTACTCATGGACAGACCGACTCTGGAGTACAGCTCCGATTGGTTTTGCATGGATATATGCGTATGCCGGGGCCTTCTCTCCCCTGGTTACTCTTGCCGCTATCCTGGTGACCCTATGGGGTGGTCGCCTCACCTTCAATTTTGCCAGGCGCGGAGGTTACACTGGTGGTGAAGATTACCGTTGGCCTATTCTTGAAAAGAAAATAAACAATCCCTTTCTTTGGCAATTATTTAATTTTGGTTTCATTGCTACGTACCAACAATTTCTGTTTATCTGTTTTACCATACCATTATATACCCTCTCACAAAACACGTATTCTATAACTCTGGGATCGATTATCGTAACTCTCTTTGTGCTTGCCTTTTTAGTATTAGAAACGATTGCCGATCAACAGCAGTACGAATTTCAACAAGCAAAATATAATCTACTAGAGCGTCAAGAGGCCTTGAGTGCAGATTACAAACGAGGATTTAGAACTACGGGATTGTTTGCCTATTCTCGCCATCCTAATTATTTAGGAGAGCTTGGGTTCTGGTGGAGTCTCTATGTCCTAAGTGCGTTAAGCCGTGGCTCTTTTTTCCACTGGACCCTAATGGGGCCCCTCCTCCTCACTCTTTTGTTTATTGGCTCAACTACTTTTACCGAATGGATAACTAAAAACAAATATGAGGAATATAAGAAATACCAAAAAAAAGTCTGGCCGATCTTCCCTAAACTTTGGTGATGGAAATTGCAAGCTATAAATGATATATTAGTCTTAGATTGGAGTAAAAATGCATAAAAATCATATTCGAATTGCTGGTCTAATATTTCTTATGCTTGTATCACTTGTTCCTCTATTTGCAAGAGGGAGATCTGAACAAGTCGAACCTACTAAAGGAGATCTTCCTATGTCTAAAAACACCATTGAAGAACGCTTTCCATTTCAACCGATTCAAAAAGAACTGTTGAACCCCCTCAACGCAATGGAAGCACACGTAATCTTACAAAAAGGTACTGAACGAGCCTTTACTGGTGCCTATACTAACATAACAGACGAAGGGACCTACTACTGCCGCCAATGTGGATCCCCCCTTTATGTCTCTAGTGATAAATTTCATTCCAGCTGTGGCTGGCCCTCATTCGACGATGAACTGCCCAATGCGGTGAAGCGATACCCTGATAAAGATGGTATGCGCACCGAAATTGTTTGTGCTACCTGTGATGGCCATTTAGGGCATGTCTTTTTAGGTGAGCGTTTTACAGATAAAAATACGCGCCATTGTGTAAATTCGATCTCATTAGAGTTTAGAGCTGGACCACCTCAAGCCAAAGCAATCTATGCTGGTGGCTGTTTCTGGGGTGTCGAGTACTTACTTGAAAAGCTTCCTGGTGTCTTTGAAGCGACCTCCGGCTATACAGGGGGTACTAAAGAAAACCCCACCTATCAGGAGGTGTTATCCCACACTACTGGCCATTTAGAAGCCGTCGAAGTCCTCTATGATCCGCGCGTTATTAGTTACGAAGATTTAACCAAATACTTTTTTGAAATTCATGATCCCACACAAGTCAATGGTCAAGGCCCCGATATCGGCAATCAATATTTATCAGCCATCTTTTATCATAGCCGCTTTGAATACGATACCGCGGTAAAACTAATAGAGATATTGGAAGGCAAAGGACTTAAAATTGCTACAGAGCTACGTCCAGCAGCTACTTTCTGGTCGGCAGAAGCTTATCATCAAGACTACTATGATAATAAGGGTTCAACCCCTTACTGCCATAGCTGGCAAAAGAGGTTTTAGGTGTGCGATACCCTCATTGCCAAACAGGAAAAAACTAATAGCTGGCTCTTTGCTAAAAACTCAGATAGAGACCCTGGAGAGCCGCAGATAATCCAATACTGTAGTGGTAATGAAGGGTTAGAATCCCCTAGCCATCCTGAGCATCGACCATACTACGATACGCTTCAATATCCACAACTTCTCAAAGCGGCTTCGCATGTGAACCTCCGTTATAAAGCTCTTATCAGTCGCCCTGCATGGATGTGGGGGGCAGAAATGGGGATAAATGAAATGGGCGTTGTGATCGGCAACGAGGCTGTCTTTGCTAAAAGATCGCCCCAAAAACTAGGATTGTTAGGGATGGACATCCTCCGGTTAACCTTACACAGCGCCGCAACAAGCGCAGAGGCCGTCCACATAATAGCCGACTTAATTCAGTACTTTGGACAGGGCGGCAATGGCAGTTATTCGGGATCTCTCAAGTATTATAACTCATTTCTCATCGCCGATGCACAAAGTGCTTTTGTTATGGAGAGTGCCCCTCATACTAGATGGGTAGCACGTAAAGTAACACAACGAGCCTCAATTTCTAATGCCTATACCATAGAAAATAACTATGAGTTAGGAGATGCTCACACCCTAGCTTCCCGGGTGAACTTTTCTAAGGCGTATGCCAGCAAGATTCACCCCTGGTTTACCAAAGGTCACTATCGTCAGCGTACCACGGAACAATTAAGTGCTACTCCATCTCTTAACTGGAAAACGATGGCTACTATCCTTCGTTATAACGAAGGACCTCCAGAATCTCTTGATCAGAGTATGCGTTCAATTTGTATGAATGCTACCAAATTAGTGAAAAGCCGCACTACGGCTTCCATGATTGTAGAATATGGTGCAGAAAATCCCTTAGTTTGGTTTAGCAGTGGGCCAATGCCTATCTTTAACCCCTTTCTCCCCTTTTCTGTATCACAAGAGGCTTTTAACACATCTCCTTTTGCCGACATCAACTATGGGTACACCTTTGCTCTCGAAAGAACCAAGAGGATAGAGGCGCTACTGTGCGCACAAGGATCTATTAAAAAGCATATTGCTGATGAAGCCCTTGCAAGTGAAGAACGTATGCGTTCTCTGGTAAAATCAGCTCACGATGAGCCTGCTTTAGCGCAAGCATGTATTGCGTGCCTAACTCAAGAAGAGGCCTTTCAATCTCTCGTTGCCACCATCCTTGCCAAAGAGAACGGTGATTAAAACAATACGATTTTTTTATCTAACCATTAGGCATGTGCAATTATACTCTTGTCGTTCATCCTCAAGATCGTTAGAATGCAATCGTTTAAAAATATAAAGGATCCTCTAATGTTTGACATTCATCGACACCTCCCCATACAACATGAGGTCTCGTTACCCCAAGATTGGCAAATTTGGTTTGCAACTTCCTCCCCTTCTGAATGGGAAACGCTTGCTACGCTCCCTCATAACCCTCTATGGAAACATGGTTATGGCCTCTCATCTCAATGGTTAAGTACAAACTCAGCTTCCCTTCCAGAACTAGATAACTATATTGAAAAATTAACTGAGTTACTCCAAGCTGATCCTTTAGGATACCTTGGTGAATTTGGAATCGATGATCGCTATATAGAGAACTTTCCTCTCACTAAACAAATCTCGCTTGCCAAGCACCTATTACACATCGCCAGCGAATTTGGGCGCCCAGCGGTGATGCATCATGTGGGCACCACTACTACCCTCTTCGCCCTCCTTGATGCAGTTCCTATAACCAAGCCTATCATCATCCATGGTTTTCTTGGTTCAGTTGAAACAGGGCGCCAACTGCACCAGCGTGGTTGCTATATTTCACTAGGACCGCGGGTCTGGATTCAAAAAACTAGGATCAAAAAGCGCTTGCATGAGTTCGACATCCCTTTTTGTCTTGAAACAGATTTTCCTTTTGTCCCTGGTAAAATAGCTGGACCAGCCGACTATGAAATCATATTAAAAAACCACTATAAGCAGATTGCCCAAATGCTCAAAATTGAAGTAGAAATCTTGGAGGAACGCATCGATGGACTCACGTCGATTCTTACGTATTGGTAGATTGCTAGGTGAAGAAACTTTGCAAACTTTGGCTAATTCTCACGTTGTAGTTGTTGGTATGGGAGCTGTGGGTTCCTATGCCCTAGAAGTACTAGCTCGTAGCGGAGTCGGGCACCTGCGGGTTGTAGATTTTGACACTATTGGGATAACAAACATCAACCGCCAATTACTGGCTACCGAAGCGACCCTTGGTCAGAAAAAAGTATTGGCTGCTCAAGAGCGGATTCTCGCTATAAACCCAGCGGCCTCGGTTGAAGTTCTCGATCTCTTTGCTCATAGCGATACGTTAAATACTATTTTAGCTCCTCCAGTAGATCTGGTAATAGATGCGATTGATGCCTTAAATCCTAAACTCGCTTTATTGGAGGCAACCTGGAAATTAGGAATTCCAACGATCTCTTCGATGGGAGCAGCGTTACACACAGATCCCAACAAAATAATCACTGGAGATCTCATGGATACCTTTTGCTGTCCTTTGGCTAAACAAGTGCGAACCAAGTTACGTCGACGGGGCGTTGGTCGGGGGATTTTAACGGTATTTTCGAATGAATCGGTCAATTACACCTACAAAGAACCAGAGGAAGAGGCCTTTGCAGAACTAAATGAACAAATTCTTGATCGTGGAAGAGTGCGTCGGGTACTGGGCAGCCTCCCTAGCATTACCGGAATGTTTGGTCTTCGAGTAGGGCACGAAGCTCTTTTTCGCTTGCTCGAATTGAAGCAAAAAAACGATTGTCTCGATCCTTCTTATAACCATGCTAATCATGGTATAGGAGGAGAACATGTTCAAGAATTTCAAAATGAGAACTTATGTAGCTAGTCTAATCGTAGTCTTACTCGTACCCTTTTTAACCCTATGTATCAGTTGCGATAGTAGTTCTTCGGAGGCAAGAGGTACACTTCAGTTATCGCTACAAAGCGATGCAAGATTCAGAAGTAGGAATATTAACCCTGAAGGAAGCACACCACTAGAAATTACTAGCTTTCTAATTAGTGGAGAAGGACCTAACTCACAAACATTGGCACCTATGACTGCAGCGGAAAAGACCATAACTATCAACTCATTATTAGTGGGGGACTGGACCTTTACCGCCACAGGATTAAATAGCTCTGGTACGGCCATTGCTACGGGAAGCACTTCCATCCATATCTCAAAACATGTGAACTCAGCCCAAATCACCCTCGATAGTGAAGTAGGTAGTGGTTTTTTCAACCTAATTTGTCAATGGGATCCAGCCCAAACCTCCCCCAACTCCACTATTGAATTGACGCTTTTAAATATGGCTGAAGAGCAAGTTACAGGAATAACAAAAGATGTGGATCTGAAAGCCGGGCAAGCGACTTTTAGTGCCCCTTTAGCAGCTGGTTACTACTCTGTGCTGGTGAATATTAAAACTGATGGTGAAATAATCTCTGGCTATGTGGAAACTTTACGCATTATAGATCAAACCACTTCTCAAGCAACGCGTACACTCGAAATTGGCAAAGTGATTGATTCGGGAACTCTTGTTATAATTGACGATACAGCTACTCCCATTGAAGGGGCTATCATACTAAATCCAACTGAACTCACCCCTGGAGACTCTGCTACGTTAACATTTACCCCAGAAAATTCAGTGGCCACAATGACTGTCCAGTGGTATCGGGAGGGTGTCCTTATTGATGGGGCAACTAACCTGCAGCTCTCTATCCCTTCTGTACAAGGGGGCACATATCGTTACGACATTGTGGTGAGTATCCCTGAAAAGGGAACGGTAGGTTCAGCCGGAATATTGGTTGCTGTCCCCACCACTGCGACTCTTCAACAATAGAGAATCACAATCGGGACGCGGCTTCTGTTATCCATGATTCAATCGGCATGATAGCTTTTGTTTCCAGGTTGATAGAACCTACTTTTACCCGCAACGTGGCCACCTCATCGTTGTTTCTTAACACTCGCTGCAGAAAAGTCATGGAAAACCGCTTAGATTGCTCGATGGTGGTGTGAATTTCTAGGAAGTCGTCGAGCAGTGCCGGCCGATGGTACTCCACGGTCAATGATTTGACCACAAATGCTAATCTTTCGAGGGCCATCCGCTCAGATTGAGCTTGATGGCCACTCGAGATTGAACGCAATAATTCAGTACGTGCATGCTCGGCAAAATCGAGATAGCGAGCATGGTAGACAATGCCTCCGGCATCGGTATCACTGTAATAGACGCGCACTGGAAATATATGAGCCATCATTCACCTCAAAACTTAAGTGTAGCAAACAAATCATCCATGGTTTCCGCTCGTCTAATCATACGTAATGAATTATCTTCTTGCAAGAGATATTCTGCCGAACGAAGTTTGGCATTATAATTAAACCCCATGGCATGCCCATGGGCACCAGCATCATGAATTACAAGCACATCGCCTGGAACAACTGCAGGTAATTGGCGGTCTATTGCAAATTTATCATTATTTTCACACAGCGACCCCGTCACGTCATAGAGCTCATCTTGGGGCTGACTTTTCTTTCCAACGACGGTTATATGGTGATAGGCACCATATAAAGCAGGTCGCATAAGGTTGGCCATACTGGCATCAAGTCCCACATATTTCTTATATTTCTGGGTAACATGGCGAACCTTGGTAACGAGGTATCCAAAAGGACCGGTAACCATACGCCCACACTCGAAAACAATTCGTAACGGAGCGAGACCAGCTGGAACAATCATTGCTTCATAGAGCTTCTTGATCTTGGCACTAACCCACTCGAGATCTACTGCTTTTTGATCAGGATGATAGGGAATACCAATGCCGCCACCCATGTTTATAAATTCAAGCCGAATTCCCGTTTCCTGATAAATTCGAATAGCTTGTGAAAAAAGCATGCGGGCAGTTTCAACTATGTAAGTAGCCTCTAATTCATTGGACGCAACCATAGTATGGAGGGCAAAGCGCTTTGCCCCTAACTCTTTAGCTCTTCTATAGCTAGGGATTAGTTGTGATGTAGTTACTCCGTATTTAGCTTCCACTGGATTGCCTATAATTGCATTACCGGTACGCCCTGGACCAGGATTATACCGGAAGGAGATCAGCTCAGGTATTCCGGTGACTCGGTTAAGCGACTCGATATGAGTAATATCATCGAGATTGATAACGGCACCCATCGCATAGGCTGCTTCGAATTCTTCGTCAGGAGTATCATTACTGGTGAACATAATTTCTTCACCACTCAAGCCTGCTTGTTGGGCAAGGATCAGTTCTGGCAATGAACTACAATCAGCGCCAAAGCCCTCTTCCTTGAGGATCTTTACTATTTCAGGGTTGGGACAAGCCTTTATAGCAAAATAATTCTTAAAGCCATCGACCCAGTCAAAAGCAGCTGTAAAAGCACGGGCTTGGGCCCTTATAGCTTGTTCATCATACAGGTAAAAAGGGGTCTCATAGTCGTTTGCAAATGCAAGCATTTGTTCGTCACTCACAGGTAATTTTTTCACACTCATGAAAGAGCCTCCACGACAAGATTATTTTTAATACTGGCCACCGCACGCTCGATGTTTTCTCGATGGCCAAAAGCGCTAACGCGAATATAGTGCTCTCCAGTTGGTCCAAAACCAGAACCGGGAGTCGCTATAACCTGACATTGGTGTAGTAATTGGTCAAAGAAATCCCATGAAGATAACCCATGGGGTGTCTTAACCCATAAATAGGGGGCGTTATCGCCACCAAATACGGAAAGTCCTACCGAACGTAATCCCTCTCGGATGATACGTGCATTCTCCATGTAATAAGCAATAATAGCACGAGATTGAGCCAACCCCGTCTCAGAGAGGGCCGCTACGCCGCCTGCTTGAGCAATGTTACTAGCACCATTGAAAAACGTGCATTGACGACGGAACCACATCTTATGTAACTCACCAGGGAGCGCCTCTTCTGCCATTAATTCATGGGGGACGATAGTCCAGCCTAAACGCACCCCGGTAAAACCAGCAAACTTCGAAAAACTATTGAGTTCTATAGCACATTGGCGTGCTCCCGGTATTTCATAAATAGTCCGGGGTAAGTTAGAATCACTGATGTATTCCGCATAAGCCGCATCAAAAATAATGACGGCCTTATGCTTGATGGCATAATCAACAAAGGCCTGTAACTGTTGGTGAGTTGCTACCGCACCAGTTGGATTATTGGGACTACAGAGGTAGATAAGATCGACTTTTTCTTGAGGTGGGTCTGGGAAGAAATTGTTCTCTTCTGTCCCTGGCAAATAGACAAAATTCTCATAATGCCCTTTGTTGGTATTAAATTGGCCCGATCGCCCCGCCACAACATTAGAATCGACATACACGGGATAAGCAGGGTCTTGGATAGCCACAATGGACGAGGGATCAAAGAGTGATTGAATATTAGCTGCATCGGCTTTAGCGCCGTCACTGACGAAAAACTCATCGGCACGAAGAGTAACTTTTAAGCTTTTATAGTATTCAACTAAAGCGTCACGCAATTCTGTATTGCCCTGTTCATCGCCATAGCCTGTATAAGTCTCGCCACTTCCTAACCGTGTTACTTGGGCATGAAGCCCCTCAAGTATTGCCGGCGGTAAGGCTTCTGTGGTATTGCCAATTCCCAAGCGGTGCAAGGCAATTCCGGCATGCGCTTCTTGATAAGCTTTTGCTCGCCGGGCAATTTCAGGAAACAAATAACCTGCTGCTAGGGTACGAAAATTCTTATTAATGATTGCCATGTATCTATCTCCTTAAGCTGACTGATTTTTTGTTATAGTCAATGGTGCTAACGCATCCATAATTTGCTGACGATGGGCTTCATTTTCCAAAGAACACATAGGGAGTCTAAACTTTTCTTGGCACCAGCCATACATGGCTAAAGCAGTTTTAATGGGGATTGGATTAGTTTCACAAAAACAAGTTCCAAAGAAAGGGAGGAGCTGTTGTTCTAATTGGCGTGCTTTTTCAAAATCCTGTTGCAATGCACTATGAATCATGCTCTGCATATATTGCGGCATAATATTAGAAGCTACTGAAATCACCCCGTCGCCTCCGGCTTCAATTAAATCTAAGGCCATATTATCATCACCGCTGAGCACAATAAAATCTTCAGGTGCTTGGGCTATGACAGCGCGCATTTGATTTAAATCTCCTGAAGCTTCTTTCACGCCGATGATATTTTCACAATCACGAGCCAAGCGCACCAAGGTCTCTGTTTCAATATTAACCCCAGTTCGTCCTTTAATATTGTATAAAATACAAGGAATTCCCACTGCATCGGCAATGGTCTTAAAATGGAGATAGAGCCCTTTTTGGGTCGGTTTATTATAATAAGGATTGACTAGTAAGAGGGCATCGACACCTGCCACTTCGGCATTCTGAGATAACCTGACCGCTTCACTCGTTGCATTCGAACCGGTTCCTGCAATAACAGGAACCCGCCCTGCCGCATATTTTACTGTTGCAGCAATAACGCGGTCGTGTTCGGCGTGGCTGAGTGTAGGGCTCTCTCCGGTAGTACCACAGGGGACTAAACCATCTACATTATTAGTAATTTGAAACTCAATTATTTTCTTAAAAGCCTTCATATCTACTAATCCATTTTCGGTAAATGGAGTAACGAGAGCAGTATATACACCTCTAAATTTTTTCATGTTCTTTTCTCCTATCTGCATCAACTGTGCTTCAGGCGGCAGTTAACATAGTCATATTTCTTATTTCTACCTACCTAAATCTAAACAAGGGCTCTGTTTTTCACCCGTGACCTAGTAGTAATGGACGGCAGTGTATCAGAATCACAACATTATGTCTATTAAAATAACAAATTGTTTTCATAATAACATTAACTAGGGGGTATTCCCTAAAACTGAAACAACTATCTTCATACAGCATCATCTAATACAAACTTCAAAGAGAACCCATGTTGTGAAAAAAGAGAGTTCAACT
>JAQVOO010000230.1 GCA_028702575.1 Sphaerochaetaceae bacterium | reverse complement strand
GATTCTTTTGCCTTAATTATGCGGGCGCTCATCGTGCTAGAGAAGGGGGTCATTCAGTTAGATACCTCCCAACCTGAGGCCTTGGTAGTCTACGAAGATGGTAAAGGTAAGTTCACTCCAGAGCTCGATGGCAAGGATGGTTATTATTATGAACTAGAGGCTTTTGTTAAAAACGTAGCTACGAGAAAAGCTCCTACTGTAGTAACCCCTGAGTCGGCCTTAACATCACTTAAAATTGTCTTAGCAGAGATTGAATCAGCGTCTAAGGGTAAACAGGTTAGGTTGTAAACTCATAACAAGTTAATACGCTAAAAGAGTAGCTTTGGTATTTTTATCAAAGCTACTGGTGTGGTTTAATGCAGTTGGGATTCTTCTGTTCTCAGCCTAAGAAAGATTGTTTGTAGCGCCTTGATCATTTTGATTTGAACACCTGCACGATATCCATCTGGTTAGAAAGCATTATTAAATCTGCTTTGTATCCGGGAGCAATCTTCCCCCTGTTGGAAAGAGAGAGTACCTCTGCGGGGTTTTCTGAAGCAACTTTAAAAAAGGAGTGCCTATTCAAAGATCCTCTTTGGTAGAGACTTTTTGCTGATTCGTTGATGAGCATGGCAGAACCTATCAGGAGGTCGTTATCACTATAATAGCAGGCTCTACCGTTTGAATATATTTCTTTTCCTATGTAGACACCATTACCCACCCCTAATCCAGCTAGGTGGATGGCATCAGATATGAGACAGAGTCGAGAAGGTCCAAGTGTATTGATAGTGAGGTCCACCACAGAAGAGTTGACGTGCACACCGTCACATACAAGTTCATACGTGGCGTGGCTAAAGTCTCGAGTAAACGGCATTGCTGCGAGCCCTGGTCTTTTATGACTGATAGGGCTCATTGCATTAAAGAGGTGGGTAATATGGTTTCTTTTTCTCGGTTGTAATGTTGTAAGAGAGCAGTCGCTATGCCCATAGGCTACTACGACTCCGTGATCTTCCAGTATTTCGGTCAGCTCTTCACTACCTCGTAATTCGGGGGCAATAGTCATCGTAGTTACAACTGGTTTTCCTCCATGCCGTATGGCAAGAATCTCACTAAGATAACCTCTATGGTAATTGTGGATACAGGTGGAGGGAATACCACCTTTTTTGTGTGGTGCGATAAAAGGTCCTTCCACATAAACACCAAGTAGGTGAGAAGCAAGGATTAGACTATTGTCCCAAGCTTCTTTGATGGCAATCAATAGATCCATATCCATGACCACTGCCAGTTGGAAAGCTGTGATGCCCTTCTCTGCGAGAAAGGATGCTAATTTCTCAAGATTTTCCTGTAGATTTTCTTTGGTGGAAGTAAAACCACCCGCTCCATGGATATGTATATCTATCAAGCCTGGACCAACTAATGTCCCTTTGGCATCAAAGACAACAAGGTCTTGCAGTAACGATGTGTCAAAGGTTCCTACATCCAGGATAAGCCCTTGCCGTACTACAATAGTCGCATTAGGCAACACGGCTTCAGGGGTAACCACCATTGCATGAGTTATTGCATATTCAGTATCTCGGCAAATCATTTGTTTTCCTCAAGGTATAATAATGAGTTTCATTATACACTTGAATATACAGTTTTCTACCATCAATCAATTAAATAGAATTGCAAACTACACACCGCTACACGAGTGTTAACTCAACAAATATTTATCACATAGTGCAAATGCGATATAAGGTTTTCTTAAAAGATTGAGAGCAGGTAACATCTTTTTAGTAGGTGATGACAAACAGCCTCCTAAAGAACTGCAGTTTATCCACATAAATAAAGGTAGTACCCTTGGAAGCTGCATATAATTCTTTTGGGTACTCCTCATGCAAAAATCTAGGACAACTACTTCAGGATTTGGTGTTCACCTTCATTCGAAAGAACTATGAAAAAGTAAAAAGAATTTGGATAACCTTTATGGTTAAAAATTAAGCAGGAATCACTATTCTTTTACTCTAAATAAAAGACACTTTTTATAAACCCATCAGTTCTTGAAACTGAGTCTTGCATACATTGATTGATTTCTTCAGCCTTATACTTATGAGTAATTAAGTAGGATAAATCAAATACTCCTCGTCTCATTAATTCAATTGTAGTGGGCCAGTAACGTTCATATACTTTTCCGAAATCGGCAGCAGGGGATGTATGTAAGAAATGTTGTCCTCGTAGATGTCCCAATTTAAAATCAACGGTCCGTGTTTTTCGATGCCAACCAAAAAGGTAGATATGTCCAGCCATCCCACACTGCTGGATGGCTAGGTCTAAACCTTTTTGCGAACCTGAACACTCAATAACAATATCGAAAGAGCCTTCTGGTAGTTGATCAAAATATTCTTGACCCTCTTCAGTTCCTGTTTGAATTATGGTATAAGCGCCGGCCCGTTGGGCCAGTTCTAAATTAAAGGGTTTGAGATCGGCAACAGTGAATTCAGCAAGAGGATACCGAGAGATAATCTGGGCCATCAATAGTCCCATAAATCCTGCGCCTACAAGAAGGATTTTTGAGCCAGGCTTTATTTCCATGTACGAGGCAGCATTAACAATTGATGCAACAGGCTCCACAACCCAATGTGCTGGATCTTTGATGTCCTCCGGTAATCTCCATGCAACCGATGCTGGCCCAATAACTTTTCGCGACCATTGGCCCATATACCAACAACAGCTCACATAGTCTCCTTCCTTAAGGTGCGAGACCCCTTTTCCTACACGTGTAACTCTGTGTACCGCTTCGTGGCCTGGTACCATTGGGTACCTAGGGTGGGTCAAATCACCTAAAAATAAAGAAACTTCGTGGGTACAAACTGCTCCAAGTACTGCTTCTGTTTCTATTTCCCCTTCCAAGGGATCGCCTATCTGCCTTGTTACAACTTTTGTTCCATGGTCGACTTCTTCTTGGGGTGTAGGTTTATAGACATCAGATTCTTGTAATTCACGATAACTAATTTGGCCTATTTTCTCTAAGATTACCGATTTTGCCATTTGTTCCTCCTGCTACAGGTAAAACGCGGGGGAATTCCCCCGCGTTTATCCTCAATGTAAAGCGTTCTAGTTATGCAGTCTCATTTAAAGTACCAACTCTGTGCGTTCATCATAAATTCAGCAGCCTGTCTAGGAGTATAATTCTCCACTAAAAGTTTATACACGGCT
>JAQVOO010000048.1 GCA_028702575.1 Sphaerochaetaceae bacterium | reverse complement strand
CGTTAGCAACTTTGAGAAAACCAGCAATATTAGCGCCGTCAACCAGATTGCCGGCACTACTATAGCGTTGGGCGGTCTCGCAAATAGTAGTATAAATCCCTTTCATGATTCTCTGTAATTCGCGATCGACCTTTTCAGCTGTCCATTGCAGACGGGCGCTATTTTGGGTCATTTCAAGGCCACTAACAGCCACACCACCGGCATTAGCGGCTTTAGACGGGGCAAACAAGACGCCATTATCTTGCAAGATGTTAACACT
Organism: Sphaerochaetaceae bacterium; assembly: GCA_028702575.1. Taxonomy (GTDB): domain Bacteria; phylum Spirochaetota; class Spirochaetia; order Sphaerochaetales; family Sphaerochaetaceae; genus JAQVOO01. The sequence goes on along the minus strand of JAQVOO010000048.1, from coordinate 12,555 downwards.
TTCCAAGGTCGTAGGCATGTTGGATCCTTCTGCAACAAGTCTTACACCACCGTCGATCAGGTTTTGGGCATCAACGCCATTAATTTCATTCTGAGTGGCACAGGGGAAGGCACAATCGGCCGGAAACTGCCAGACTTGATTCATCCCGTTAGTGTTTGAGTGGGGAAAGTATTGTGCTTCGGTAAATGTATTAGCATATGCCGCTATGCGTCCACGGGTAATATTTTTAAGTGTTTTTACAAACGACAGTTTCTTAGCATCAATGCCCGATGGGTCATAGATACAGCCTGAAGAGTCAGAGAGGGTTACTACTTTTGCTCCAAAGGCAAGTAGTTTCTCCACAGTATATTGAGCTACATTACCACTACCTGAAACTAAACATGTCTTGCCTGCAAAATCATCACCTGTATCGTGTAACATAGCTGCAGCGAGATAGACTAAACCATAGCCCGTAGCTTCCGGGCGGATATAAGAGCCGCCCCAAAGGGGGCTTTTTCCAGTTACAGCACCTGTAAATTCATTTCTTAGACGCTTATATTGCCCAAACAAGTAACCAATTTCCCGTGTGCCAACACCAATATCACCAGCTGGGATGTCGGTATCAGAACCGATATGGCGACTGAGCTCAGTCATAAAACTTTGACAAAAACGCATCACTTCACCGTCGCTTTTGCCTTTTGGGTCAAAATTTGCTCCTCCTTTGCCCCCTCCCAGAGGTAAGGTCGTTAAGCTATTTTTAAAAGTTTGTTCAAAGGCTAAAAATTTAATAATACTTAGATTAACCGATGGATGAAAGCGTAACCCCCCTTTGTAGGGGCCTAAAGTGCTGTTCATTTGAACTCTGAAGCCTCGATTAACTTGCAATTCACCTTCATCGTTAATCCAAGGAACTCTGAATATGATGGTCCGTTCAGGTTCCACCATTCGCTCTAACACTTTGTGGTAGACGATATGGGGAAGGTCGTCGATGATTTTATCCACAGAATAGAGAAATTCTTGGACTGCTTGGTGAAATTCAACTTGATGGGGATCTTCCCTCTTAATCTTTGCAAATAAAGTTGCCGTTATTTCACCCATAATTTACTCCTCAAACAGAAACTGTCTAGTGCTATTACTATAGAGAGCTAGTTTTATTTGGTAAATAGGAGTAATCACGACCTAGAAGCTTTAGCATTACGCTATGTAGCCACAAGGGTTTGGTGTCCGCAATCAAAAATATGAAATATGAGGATATCGTAAATCCAAAGATTAAGAATTCAGGTAGATATAAATTGAAGAAATATAGTAAAAAATTATAAGAAATAACCAAAGAGTATTCTTTATAGCCTTCGTAACGCCCAATTAGTCTTTTCCAGGGAGAATTCCTGATAAAGTTGAAATTCCCCCCATTCTACAGTATTGCTATATTCTGGATGCTCTGGATCAGCTATAATCTTCAAAAATTCTTGATAGCCCCATGGTCCGCCAACATCTTCTGGTGGTGTATTTCCTTCTCCTGCAAGACAAGTAGGGTAGGTTTTATCATAATCTTCAACCATTTTGAGCACTTCAATAGTATGCCTCCAGCCATCACCAAAGTCGTACATATATTCGATTTTATCCATTGTGTGGAGGAAGTCAGCTAGCAAAACCTCCTGCTCGTCTTTGTATTCCCAGGGAGTTTGTTCTGCAAACTCATCATCTGCTATACCAATTGAGAACAGGGGACGCTTCTCTTTGTGACAAATGAATTCATGGAGATGATAATCGTTCCAGCCAAAGGCCTCTTGTAGTATATGGTGGAAGTAGGCAAAAGTGTGGTGCTCAGGTACCACTATATGCCGCCAAGCTGACAGTTCTTCCATTTCAAGGGTTACCCGCATGGAAATAGCTCTACAGCGGATTGCCCTCTTTTTATAATACAAAGAGAGGTCGCTGAGCATCTCTTCTAGGAAGAAAATAACTTTCGTGTCTTTTGTTCCAATGTCGTGTTGCAGAAATTTTTCCAAAAGAGTTATCTCAGATTTTAAATTGAGATTGCTCTCTTCAGCAAAGAGTTTAGCTCGAGTGCAGGCCTGATTCAATTGTGATATTATGCTTCTGTCTGTCGCAGGTAGCAAGACGACCTCTTTGGCCTCTTGTAGGTAAGCGTTAATAATAGTCGTATCGACGCCCAAGGTTGAAAAGGTGCGTTGTATAACAGCTTGTATTGTTTTTGAAATCGAATGGACATCCTTTTTCTTCAAACCATACATAATTAACGGGAAGCGGTTGTTGGCATTGATGATGACTAACATTTTACGGCGATTAACGGTAATTAGATGGGCATACCAGGAAAAGAGTGCTATGGGCTCTCTAGGGTTTTGTTCTATCGGTTGGCCAATAAAATCGCGAAGTTTTTTCGTACAGTGCAAGTGTATCATGGAATGCTCCTTTTTCTCTTATCGTAGTTTCAGTATTTACTACCATAGGCTATCTGTCCACATCGAATGAACAGAGTTTTGCAAAGAATAGGCGGCTTTTGTTGAATTTTTAGCTTAAAAATAACCTAACGCCATTAAACCGGTGATCCACATAAAGAGGGTAAATAGTGAGAACACGGTGGTAAAGACGACAATTTGACCGGCTAATTCAGCATCTCCTCCCATTTGCTGGGCCATGGTATAGGACGAAACTGCCGAAGGAGAGGCTAATAAAGCCATAATTAAGACCAGTTCAACTCCGCGAAATCCAATCAGAATAGAGATGATAATACCCACCGCTGGGACTATGAGTAACCGGTTGAGTACTCCCAGAAGTAGTGGTTTACGATTTGCTCTGACTGAAGTGAAAGTAACAGACCCACCTAGAATTATGAGGGCTAGGGGAGTAGCGATTCCAGCGATTTCAGCAATGAGGTTTTCGATAGAGGTGGGAAAGCGCAGTCCTATAAGATTACTGATTAACCCTAATACTCCGCCAATAATTATGGGGTTCAAGATAATACCTTTTAAGATATTCGCAAAGTTTGGAGTTTTTCCTCTGAAGTACTCCAAAGCTATTACCGACATAACATTTACAACAGGAACAACCACCCCTACGAGTAATGACGCTATGCCAGCACTAGTGCCCCCATAGAGATATGTTGCCATGGGGATACCAAAGAAAATAAAGTTACTACGGCAAATACCTTGGACTAGTACCCCTTGTTGGCGGTTATCTTTAATGAGTTTTGGGATGAGGAACATATAGAAAGTAAAGATAACGAGGATAGTAATTACCGCATACCCAAGCAGTCGAAACGAGGTGATTTCACTAAAGTTAGCTTTATAAATATTAGAGAAAAGTAAGATAGGAAGTAGGACTCGGAAAACTACATTATTGAATTCTCTCAATGCTTTCAATGAGATAAGATTGAGTTTTCTGAGTCCAAAACCAATCGCTATTTTCCCAAAAAGGGGAAATAATACGGCCCAAGCTGTACTAAAAATTGCCATACTAATTTATTTCCATTTCCTTTTGGATTTGTTTTATGCGTTCACCAAACGGAGGATATAAAATTCCTTTTTCGGTGATAATCCCAGTAATATTTTGATGTGGAGTAACATCAAAGGCTGGATTATACACTTCCATCCCATCGGGAGCAATTTGAGTATCTCCCACATGGGTAACCTCTTCACTGCCGCGTTCTTCAATCGGTATTTCAGCACCGCTGGCAATCGAGAAATCGATAGTGGAAACGGGAACAACACTGTAAAATGGAACACCATATAGTTTGCATAGAGCGCTCAACATAAAGGTGCCTATTTTGTTACATACATCGCCATTGGCTGCAACGCGATCACCCCCCAGTATAACGAGATCTATCTTCCCATCGCGAATGAGGGTAGCTCCCACACTGTCACTGATGAGTTTACTAGGTATGTTAGCTTGCATGAGTTCCCACGCAGTTAGTCGAGCTCCTTGGAGGCGGGGCCGAGTTTCATCGGCATACACAAAAATATTCTTTCCAGCATAGAACGCTTCTTTGATTACACCCAAAGCTGTTCCCCAGCCAGCAGTAGCTAAAGCTCCTGTATTACAATGGGTTAAGATGGTCGCATTTTGCGGTACAATAGCATTCCCTATTTTAGAAAGAGCTTTGTTAGTGGCAATATCTTCTTCTCTGATAACATCGGCCTCATGTAATAGTCCATTATCGACCGCGGTCCATGTTTGCCACTTTGAGCGATCATAGAGGTGTAACATCCGCTGTAACGCCCAGTGGAGGTTAACTGCTGTTGGGCGCGAAGCATCGAGGAAATCACAAGCTTCGCCTAGGGCTACTCTAAATTGAGTTGGTCCTTCGGTGGTAAATATTGATTTAAACTCTCGGGCAGCTAAAACTACACCATAGGCAGCTGTAGCGCCAATGGCAGGGGCCCCGCGAACGACCATATCTCTGATCGCAAATTCAACCTCTTTATAATTCTTACAGGTAAATATTGAGTATTCAGTGGGTAATACCCGCTGGTCGATGAGGTGTAGCATATTGTCTTTAAATTCCAAGGTGATGAAAGTTTCGTCCATGTGATCCTCCAAAATATTTAGTTGCGGTTTTTCATTTGTTCCCATATAGTCTGCGTTTTTTTCATCACCTGTGCAATATCGATGGTTTGTAGTACGCGGTTTTGCATGAGCAATTCTCCTCGACACAATACCGTATCGACGTCAGATGATTTAGCAGCAAAAACAAGGGCACTATAGATGTTGTTTAGTGGGGTTAAGTGAGCTTTATCGGTATTGATGAGAATGATGTCAGCATCTTTACCTACTTCGAGAGTGCCACATTCAGCTGCGCGTCCTAATGCCGTCGCTCCACCAATGGTAGCCATTTGTAAAATATCGTAGGGGCTAAACAAGATGGTTTTTTCGGTAGATATTGCAGCAAGCATAGCACTTAAGCGCATCTCCTGAAACATATCCAATGTATTATTAGAAGAGGCTCCATCGGTTCCCAATGCCAATTGAATCTTATAATCAGCCATCTTCTTGATAGGGGCTATCCCACTGGCTAATTTACAGTTGCTGCTTGGATTGTGGACCACACTAGTGTGCTTGTTTTGCAGAATTGGATAATCTTCTGCTGCCAAGTGGACACCATGGGCCAAATAATTAGGGACACTAAAGGCTCCCAATGAGGCCAGATAGGCAATCGGACTCATCTTATGGGTAGCTAGAGAATCTTCTACCTCTTTTATAGTTTCACTGGCATGGATATGGAACCGACTGTTTTCTTGTTTGGCAATCTCGACGGCATACCGTAATGTATCATCACTACAGGTATAGATTGCATGAGGAGCAATGTCGATCTTGATGGCAGAACCACCACTCATTTGTTGTAACTCTGGTAGTATCGTTGCAACGCGGTGTTTAGACTCTTTGAGGTCACCAAATAGCGTAAGGCCTATGTTTGCTTTAATTTTGGCATCGAGTGCAGCCTTGACGGTCTCTGCTTGGAAGAAATACATATCCGCAAAGGTGGTAGTGCCACTTTGAATCATTTCACCAATCCCTAGCAGGGAAGCGATATAGAGGTCTTGTTCTACAAGATGGGCTTCTAATTTCCATATCTCTTCCAGCCAGTCTTGTAGGTTTAAAGAAGAATCGCGATAATTGCGAAAATAGACCATACCAAGATGGGTATGGGCATTGACCAAACCCGGCATCGCAATCATTCCTTTCGCATCAATAATACGATCAGCTTTGAAATTAGTAGATTCACGACCAATAGCAACGATCTGATGATCTTCTATCATAATTGAACCGTGAAGCATATCTTCAGGGCCAGTCATTGGGAGTATTGTGGCATTGCGAATTAACGTTTTCATCTCTGCGATAGTACCATGAAATATTAGAGGTGTCATCTATAAAGAAAAAAGGGACCGCCCGAAGGCGGTCCAGCATACAGTATACAGGGCTCTCATTAATAGGAGCCGTAAACGGGGCCATAAGCAGCGCAAGCACGATAATCAGCACCTTCAGCATCCATGCCAAAAGCATTCCATGCACTTGGGCGGAAAATATCGCTTTGCGGTACGTTGTGCATACATACGGGTATGCGCAACATAGAACAGAGAGTAATAAGATCAGCACCGATGTGGCCATAGCTAATCGCACCATGGTTGGCGCCCCATGTGGCCATCACAGAATAAATATCCTTAAAGGGGCCATCTTTGCCATCAATACGGGGGACAAACCACGTGGTTGGCCAGGTAGGATCGGTACGCTTATTAATTTTATCAAAAACTTCCAAGGGGATATCACACGTCCACCCTTCAGCAATCTGGAGGACTGGACCAACTCCTTTGACAATATTTAAACGGCTCATGGTTACTGGCATTTCGCCTTGGGTAAGAAAAGTAGACGAATAGCCACCGCCACGGAAATAACCACCATTGGCAACACTAAATTCAGTTGCGTCTAGTGTTTTAGCAACATCTTCTGGAGTAATTTCCCAGAAATGCTTCATAGTTGAGTTGCCTTCACTATCCTTCATCTGCCCTGTAGCATCTAGAGTAGTCGCTCCAGAGTTGATGAGGTGGATAAAACCATCTTTTGCTCTTCCTTTTGGTTTCCAACCTGTAACCCGCTCAATTGCTTCAGGACTCCAATATGTACGCACATCACTAAATATCTGGGCCCGGTTAGTTAATAATTTACCAAAAAGCATGGTCATTCCGTTACAAAAATCATTCTCAGTTGCCACAGCAAATGGTTCACGAATCCCGTTCCAGTCAAAAGAAGTGGTTAACATGGTTTCCATGAAATCCCCGTTTGGCCAATGGTCGGTCCACTGACGTTGACCTTGGAATCCAGCCGCAATAGCATTGCGTCCGAGAGACTCTTCTTTGAACCCTAGTTTGGCTAGTTTTTCATTACCAATCATAAGGTCTCGGCCAATCATGACCATTTTAACACAATAATCCCAATCCGCTTTTCGTTGTTCCTCAGAACGTTGATATTCAGGGGGATTCACAGTGTCAGGGGCTTCTTTACAGTTTTGTTGGACCCATTCTCGAGCTAAAGCAAATTCTTCAGGGTCATAAATTTCTTCTTCAACACGCCGGGCAATTTCACTCATGTCGATAACTTCGGTGCGCATTCCGAGGTAAGCTTGTAAGAAGTCTTGATCGACAATTGAACCAGCGATACCCATAGAACAACCACCAATAGAAAGATACGAGCGATTACGCATGGTTGCAAAAGCGAGACCAGAGCGAGCAAAGCGGAGAATCTTTTCAGAAACATCGGCGGGTATTGATGTATCATCGCTATCTTGAACATCACGACCATAAATACCAAAAGCAGGCAATCCTTTTTGGGAATGAGCAGCTAAGACAGCAGCTAGATAGACTGCACCAGGTCGCTCGGTGCCATTAAAACCCCACACAGCTTTTACAGTGAGGGGATCGGCATCAAAAGTTTCAGTTCCATAACACCAACAAGGAGTAACAGTAAGAGTAATGGCGACATTGTTTTTAGCAAATTTTGCCTGGCAGGCTGCTGATTCTGCCACCCCACCAATCGTGGTGTCGGCAATAATGCACTCTACAGGTTTTCCATTCGAATGCCGTAGATTGTCAGAAATGAGTTTTGCTGCAGATTTTGCCATTTGCATGGTTTGATCTTCTAAGGATTCGCGAACGCCTCTTTGACGACCATCGATAGTGGGTCGAATTCCAATTTTGGGTAATGGATCCGCATATCGATGCTCAGGGCCTACATTTTTAATATTGGTAATGTTTGCCATTTCTCCCTCCTATAGTATATAATAAAGACGATGATTTCTTTTGTAATCGTTTACATTGGTTATAGTATCGCATAGAGTATTAGATAACGCAATCATTTTTTTTAGATAAAAAAAGGGGGAATTTTAGATGTTAAAGAATATACCACCATTATTAAGTCCTGAATTGTTAAAGGTATTAATGGAAATGGGGCATGGCGATGAACTAGTGATTGGTGATGGGAATTTTCCTGCAGCGGCCTGCGCCACGCGCTTAGTGCGTCTTGATGGGCTAGGGGTTCCAGAAGTGCTTGAAGCTATTTTACAACTCTTTCCATTAGATTCGTATGAAAAGAATGCATTTTTAATGCAGAAAATGGAAAATGATAATGTCGAAACTCCCATTTGGGAGACCTATCGTAAAATTGCCAAGGCTGGGGATCCTAATTTTACTGAATTTAGCCTCATTGATCGGTTTGCATTTTATGAACGTTCTAAGCGATCTTATGCCATCGTCGCTACCAGTGAGCAATCGCTCTATGCCAACATCATCCTAAAAAAAGGAGTTGTTGTAGTCTAAACGGTGCTCATAGTTTACGTAAGCGGTCGATGGTTCGAGAAACTTTGTTCCGTTGAATCTTCTTGGTACTAGTCATCGCCATCGGCTTAGCTACAATGGTAATCTTTTCGATCTTTTTGTAGGCGGCTAATTTTTTATTAACCTCATGTACTATTTTTTCAATATCTTGGGTTATTTGAGTTGGGTCGTATCCTAGCTGTTTATAGTGGTCATGATTAGGGTAGATAAGAGCTTCAATCCCCTCTGCTTGGGCAGCTTTGTTGGCAATGTACCCCCGAATCAGCAACTGATCGATTTCGTTGTAGAGTTGGAACATGTCCTCAATTTCTTCGGGGTAGACATTTTTGCCACCTTCGGTAACGATCAAATTCTTAGCGCGTCCCTTGAGGTATAAATAATGTTCTTTATCGAGATAACCCAAATCTCCTGTACGGAGAAACCCATCTTCGGTGAAAAGTTGAGCGGTGTTTTCTTTATCTTTATAATAGCCTAGTCCTACATTGGGCCCTTTGACTTGCACTTCACCAACACCCAGCAGATCTGGATCTGCAATACGCATCTCAATCAGGGGTAATACTTTTCCAACCGACTTTATTTTAAAACGACTAACTGGGTTCAGTGTTAAAATAGGGGCAGTTTCAGTCAATCCGTAGCCTTGGATAAAGTCGAGCCCTAATTGCTGGTATTGTTGAAAGGTTTTCGGAGAGAGCGGACCACCACCACAAATACAAATCCTGTTGGAGGCCATGCCAATTCCATCTAGGAGTTTATGAAACCATTTTCGCCCCCTATTTATGTGCAATGTCTTTCTAAGAAAACCATTGATTATCATCATTGTTCTAATAAGTGCATAAGGTGCAATGCCTTTCTCTCGTACTTTTTTTAATAAACCCGCTAGCAATTTATTGTACAATAACGGAATTGCTAAAAACATAGTCACTTCACCAAAACGCATTTCATGTAAAACACGAGAGACGACTATGCCTTGGCCAAAAAGTAACTCACTACCATGCTTAAGTGACTCTAAAAATACTGCAGTCATCGTATAGGAGTGGTGTAGGGGTAAAAGTGCATAGAAAACATCTTCATGGCTAATAGCTAAAAAGTTAGGATCGCCGGCTTGAAAGACGTTACTGACAAAATTGCCATGAGTTAAAATAACTCCTTTTTCATTACCCGTGGTACCACTAGTGAAAAGGATAGCTGCAATATCACTTTCGGTGGGGAGCGACTCAGGCTTTTTCTTAGTTGCTGGAATATCGGTAAAAGCAATATGGTCTTCAGTTGCAGGCCCATCCAATATCACAGTAATTAAGTCGGCCTGTGTACCTAGTTTCTCTAAGACATCGCTATCGCCAAAGAAAATCTTAGCTTCGCTGAAAGCTGTGAGTGCTTTAACGCGATCACTAGGCAATTGATTGTCGAGGGGGACCACTACTGCTGAAGCAAATTGAATGCCCAAATAGGCTATAGCCCACTCTGGGGAGTTTTTTCCATTCAAGGCGACTCGATCCCCTTTTTGAATACCTCGCTCTTGTAAAAATGTGGCAACGCCAATTATTTTTTCATACACTTCAGTATATGAAAGGGTAGTTTTTTCAGCTCCCGAAATAACAGTGAAGGCTGGTCGTTTTGGAAATTGGTCCAAGGTGATCATGAACATTTGAGGAATTGAGGGCCACACCCCGGTAAAGAATTTGCCACGATACCTGTCGAGATCATTATTAGATTGGTCCATGTTTCTTCCTTTTAATAGCAATAGTTATTTCCTACTAGTTGTTTTTTTGTAACAATCTCTATTTTGGGCCACTAGCTAGGTAAAGTCAACCGAATCCATACATTGTTTTAAGTTTAAATAGTAATATCTAACTATAGCTATAAGTTGTTTTTCAGTTGTATCCATCCTAAATTAGCTGATTTTATATTTTCATTAGTGTCTATTTCTATTCAATTGTTAGGATGTTACAACGTGCTGAAAAGGAAATTGGGGACCGTGAAAATTGCTGATTTTAGAGGGTGTTTAACTTCCAAATATTGAGACCAGAGAAGTTGAATTTCAGGCCTATTTCCCTTCTTTGTTATGAAACAATCATCAATAGGGATGCGGTTGACATGCAACGAGGTAACTTTTAGCATGGTACATTGTACGTAGTAGAAGAAGGATTGGTATGGATGATTCATTGACAGATGTGTGTGTGCGGCAGTTTGAGGAACGAGACTTTTATGATGTTGAAAGGATAATTTTAGAAGGATTTAAAGACAAGTTTAGAGTATTGGCCTACCTTGGAGAGATGAGAATGTTGGAATTGTTCAAGGATTCTGGCTTTATATCGCAAAAACCTTATAAAGGATATCTTGTCGCTGAGTATGAGAAGCAAGTATTAGGAGTGTTGTTCTTAACCTGGAAAGGCCAAAAGAGGCCAATCAATTCTACACTGAATGTTTTTCAACTGGTGAAAAAATATGGTTTTAAAACTATGCTTAAATATTACATCTGTTTAGCGTTGTTGGAAGATAACATAACAAGTAAAACTTGCCATGCCGAACTATTAGCAGTCGATGAAGAGACACGAGGTCTTGGTGTGGGAACTGCCTTACTTGATGCCGGATTAGATTTTATGGAGAAATCAAAGAATTTAAAAACATTTTCATTGTATGTTGCAGAAAGTAATACAGCGGCCTATCGGCTATATAATCGTATGGGAATAAAAGCACGCTCTAAAAAGCACAGTATCCTGACAAAATACTTTTTTCGTGAGGAGAGCTGGATTTACATGGATACAGATATAGAGAATAGTCAGCAGGCCTATTATGTAAAAAGAAAAGGGTGGTGGTTAGGGTTTATTGGCTCTTTGGGCTTTCTTAATATCTCTTTTAGCTGGATCTTATTTCCCATGTTTTTATGGTTTGTCCCCGAGCGCCGCTAAAGAGAAGCGGGGCTGTTTCATGATGAAACAGCCCGTAGCAGTTATTAACGGTTAAACATATATTGGTTGACGAGGTTATAAAATAACTCTTGTTTGCCACTGATGTCTGTAGTTTTAGCAGTACGGCCGGCCTGGGCAAGATCTTCAAGAGAGAGTTTGCCTTCTGCAAAGGCTTTCCCGTCTCCTTGGTCAAATGATTGGTAACGCTTGGCTCGCATTGCATCAATTTTACCATCTTCCAATATTTTAACAGCAGTTTCGAGTCCAAGGGCGAAGGCATCCATTCCCCCAATATGAGCGATGAATAGATCTTCTAAGTCGGTAGAGTTTCTTCTTCGTTTGGCATCGAAATTTAAACCACCATTATGGAGTCCACCGTTTTTTAAAATGATAAGCATAGCTTCGGTCGTCTCGTAGACGTTAGTCGGGAACTCATCAGTGTCCCACCCATTTTGGGGGTCACCTTGGTTAGCATCAACACTGCCTAAAAGGCCATGGTCAACGCAAACTTGCAAATCATGGGCAAACGAGTGGCCCGCTAAAGTCGCGTGGTTACTTTCAATATTGCATTTAAAGTCGTTCTCTAATCCCTGGTCTTTAATAAAGGCAATAGCTGTGGCCGCATCGTAGTCATATTGATGTTTGGTGGGTTCCATTGGTTTTGGTTCGATATAGAAGGTGCCGGTAAAGCCTATTTTACGACCATAATCACGAGCCATCCGGAAGAAAGTTCCTAAATGGTCTTGTTCACGTTTTGTATCAGTATTCCAGAGCGTCATATAGCCTTCACGTCCGCCCCAGAAGGTGTAGCCTAACCCACCTAGGAGGACGTTAACATCGAGACTATTTTTTACTTGTAGCGCAGCGCGACTGACAACGGAAAATTCAGGATTTGAAGCAGCACCATTCATATAGCGCGGATGACTGAACATATTGGCTGTATTCCAGAGTAGTTTGACTCCAGTTTCGTCTTGTAATTTTTTTAAGTAGGCGGCTACTTCCTGGTAGTTCTTTTCGTATTCAGCAGGGCTATTGCCCTCGGGACTTGCATCCACGTCGTGGAAGGCATAGAAGGGTGCTCCTATTTTTGTAAAGAATTCAAAGGCAGCTTCCGCTTTATTTTTAGCAGCCTGCATAGGATTACCATCATTCCAAGGGAAAATCATCGTTGCGTTCCCAAAAGGATCAGTACCGTCGGCACAAAAAGAGTGCCAATAAGCGATAGAGAATCGTAAATGTTCTTCCATCGTCTTGCCTGCTAACACCTTTTTGGGATTATAGAATTTAAAAGACAAGGGATTATCTGAAGAGGGACCTTCAAA
>JAQVOO010000229.1 GCA_028702575.1 Sphaerochaetaceae bacterium | reverse complement strand
TCACTTAGCAATGCCAGTAGAGGATGGTATTGTCACCGCAGAGATGTTGCAGGTGAAGGTTTCCCTTGGGCAATTAATCGCATTTGTGCTCCAAAAAGGGCTTAGACTCATTACACCAGCGGTACACGTGGTTAACCTCGAGTATGACGATAAGGAGCTGAATCTAGGCACAGCTACGGCTGTAGTTACTTTGGAAATATTCCTTGATCGTTCTTTACCGGAAGAAGCTGTGGTTCGTAAGCTAGATCTCGATGCCCGTGATGTGCATATTGTAGTGAGCGAAGGAACGTCAATTATTTGTCAGGATATACAACTAGCACTAAAGGGAAATATGACACTCGCTACACTAGAAAAAGATGTTGATGGAGTTTTAGATGACCTTGGTTATATCGATGTAAAAGCTATTGAAGGTACTATCTTGCCCGATGCTGAGACTATGGCTCAATTGGGGATGTTTGCTCTGGTATCGCCTTGGATAGCCGATACAAATAATTGGAGATTTGAATCTCTCATGGTTGAGGCTCGTGCTTTGGAACAGGCGATAGTAGTAGATTCCTTAGCGTTACATGCTCCACTGATGGAGGCTAGTGGTACAGCCAGTCTACCTCGAAAGGGTTTTCAAGCTGTTTCCATGCAACTCGATGTCGCAACATTGCACAACCAAGTGCGGACTGAACTGGCTCCCATTGCCCAATTTATGGGGCAAACTATCCCCTCTGGAGCTTTTGGGTTGAGCTTTATATGGGATGGGCTTACTCTGCCAGAACTCTCCTTTTATTGACATCTTGATTGTTTGGCTCCATACTTAGCAAAGCTATAGATTAGGCACCTAAGTTCTTCGTTCTCTATTAATAACAAATAAAAGTGGTAAAAGCGAATGGAATCCGAAAAAGATTATTCACAATTTCTCCTTAAGTTAGTCGTAGATAGTATTATTATCTTCGCCTCATGGTTTGCTGCGTATGGTCTTCGTTTCTATATCATTCCGGGTGGTGTTGGCGAACCATTTCCATTATTTGCTAGTATGTCGGTGCTGGTTTGGATTTTGTTTCTTTTTTTTCTCAACCATAATCGATTATATCGTATTAACCCTAGTCTCACCTGGCAGACCGAAATTCAACTGCTTTTATATAGTTCTGTTCAGGTTTTCCTCACGTTGACAGTAATTCTGTATTATCTCTATGGGAAAAGGGTCAGCCGTCTTTCCATTGCTATTTTCATGGTAATTGTTGTTGTTTTGCTCATCGCTGAAAGGGTAATAATTAACCGGAGATTCCTCAGGTTACGAGCTTCTGGAAGAATGGTTAAGAAGGTGTTGCTCATTGGCTATGGCGCAGGTTTGGCACGTTATATTGAAGAAGTGGAAGCTCACCCAGAGAATGGGTTGCGGATTGTAGGGCAGCATCATGCGCTCAATCATGGTGATACTCGCTATGTTCAGTTCAACGGTGAGTTAGAAGATGTGCTTGCTACTGCGCGACCACAAATTATTGTTATCGGGTATCCCTCATCACAACAGAGAGTAGAGAAGGAGATGATAGGGAAGTGCTATGATCTCATTCAAAGGGTTGTGCTAATTCCAGATTTGCCCTATTCAATGTTAGGAAGTAAGATTATTGACTTCCACTCTATCCCAGTGATGCACCTCAATGATGTTTCAATTTCGTTTTTCCAAAAGTTTGGTAAGCGTATTTTTGATTTTATTCTCACCTTAGTAGGAACAATTATTATTAGTCCCTTTATGCTCCTGTTAGCACTTTTAGTAAAAGTTACCAGTCCGGGGCCTGTGTTGTATAAACAAAAACGGATTACTGAAGATGGTAAAGAGTTCATGATGCTTAAGTTCCGTTCAATGACCGATCGCCCGCCGGGCGAAGAAGATGGTAAGTGGACTACCAAGGATGATCCACGTGTTACAGGGTTTGGTAAGTTTATGCGGAAAACTAGTCTTGATGAGCTGCCCCAGTTATTCAATGTCCTTAAGGGTGAGATGAGTTTAATTGGACCACGTCCGGAACGTCCTGAATTAGTTGATCGTTTTATCCATGAAATTCCTGGATATCAGTTGCGTCATAAGGTAAAAGCTGGTATTACTGGTTGGGCTCAGGTTAATGGATATCGGGGAGATACTTCGTTAGAAAGGCGAATTGAATATGATTTGGCTTATATAAAAAACTGGAGTTTCTTGCTCGATTTTAAAATCTTTATTTTTACATTTGTACGCGGTTTTATAAATAAGAATGCGTATTAATTATAGGGGAGTGTTACCGATGAAGATGAGGCGAATAGTTGTTTGTGGTATCCTGTATTTTTTATTAGTTCCATTATTTGCCACAACGGTTGAAGAGGTGCTTCCTGCTTTATCACCAGATCAAATTACAACGCTCTATGCGGGGGAGTTAGTAGAAGGTAAGTCGTTTTCCTATGATGTGAAAACTCTTGTGCCGCAAGGTTCAATCAGTGAACAACACTTAGCACAAGCTTTACAAAAGCCCGAGAGTTTCACCGTTGTATCGCTCTCTTTTATTCCCTATCCAGAAGTGATGCAGTCGATGAGTAGTGCAGAACGCCAACTCTATGTTTTCAATACCATGCGTTCAATTTCCACTCAGGAGGGTATTACCTATATTTCTCACCGGGCCGGAAATAAACCGAAAGAATTAATCGAAAAGTCGTGGTATTTAGAGTCTCCTAAGAGTCGTAGTGGTCTCGCTGATCCTGTATCGAGCTCTGTTCCGCCTACGGCTGAATATTATGTCTACCAAAAGGATTCAAGCTTTAAAAGTAATGTCTATCGCCACAGTTATATTACCACTCCTGACGAGATTTTTGTAAAAGTACAAAATCTTGAGACAATGCGAGTGTTTGGATTATTTAAAGCTGTAGAGACTGAGATGTTAGCCATTGCCATGTCTACTATGCAACTTGAAGATGGGTTGTTGCTCAACGCTATGGCAACCATTGAGGGGCGAGATCCACAGGTAAAGGTCTTAGGTTATACTGTAGATCTTCCTAGTGCCTTCACACGTCGTACAACGGCACTGGGTGAGTGGTTTAAAGATCAGCTCAATCGGTAAGCGTTCGATATTTCTTAAATCTTTTCAAATATAATAGATAGCCGGGAATGTAACACAAAATTGTGTACATATTCCAATCAAATTCTCGTGGGTTGTTTCTGTTTATAAAAAATGCTGAAAG
>JAQVOO010000228.1 GCA_028702575.1 Sphaerochaetaceae bacterium | reverse complement strand
TTACTATTCTCATCACCGTAGACGAGGTAACCACCAGTGGTTTCTAATGCCACCCACTGATTGGGATCGGTTTCAGCTAGTACCCACGCATGGTTCCAATCAGACCAGTCGGGATTGGCACGCTCGATGTTTCCAACAGCAATTTTTGCATTTATGCCCGCTGTCTCCACCATATTCCAGACATCAATTGCCATATCAGCGCAAACAAAGAGATCCACCGTACTGTAAGTGTGCGTATTGTGGTAATTTTCGACAATTTGCTCTAACTGTTGCACCTTGCTATCACTCGTGTAAGTTCCCACTCCACCCGCGTTGGCCGAACTAGTGATGACATCAGAGGCAGTGTCTTTTGAGAGAGCTGCAGAAACGACTACCGACTCGCCAGCTCCAACTGTGATTTCATCTTCCCAGGTAATGTAGTCTGGATGCCGAAGCTCGATTGAATGAGTACCTACAGAAACATCGCTGATACTACAGGGTGTCGAGCCGTGATACTCGGAGTCAAGATATACTTCCGCGCCATTTGGCTCTGACGAAATCGTAATCCGCGAAAGACTAACACTGGTACACCCACACGAGGCAATTAACGTTAGCAAAACTACTATGCAGATTACAAATCTCATAAGCAAACTAATTAGAGTGCTGCCATATTACTCTTTGGAATTAGGTTCTGTTGCGTTAGCGGGTGATCGGATAATTTTGATGGGGTGTTACACATAGGTGATAGCGAGAGTCGATCCAATATGTTACACGGACGCCCAATGGGAGCAAACATCTCCGAATAAGAACTGGAGGGACATAGTTTGTTTAGCCAATCGATCATAAAAAATGGATATCTATTCAAATTTCAGCTCTGGCAATCCATCAACAATATCAACTGTTTGCACACTGACGTTAATGATACTGAGGAGCAAATCTAAGATATATCGAGGATTTCCTACTTCTTTAGCCCAGTCATTAGGGTCATTTGTAATCCCACTATCTTTATGCGTCGTTATCTGGTACCTTTCCATTATCCACTCAATAGCACTTTTTCCGTTTACTATGTATTGATAGGCCTTGTCTGGTATCTCAGAGATGGTGATTTTACTGTTATAGATTATAGTGTCCTTTTGACCTTTTTTAGGGAATTTCATCTTGCTAACTCTAAAATATTCGCTTTCAGTACCTGTGACCTTCACACCAGGATATGGTGGAACAGTTTCATAATTTAGGTGCAGATATGCTAGTTCTCGCCCAGCCGTACTAAAATCCCTGAAGTCTGCAATATCGTTAATTAAAGGTATCTTAGGTAATGTCTTTTTTAGATCATTTGAAAAGGTCTTGCGATAATCCGAGCTGTGGAGTACACCATAAACATAGTAGAAGATATCTTCTTTGGTTATATTCGAGTCTCCATAATGGTTTTTAGCCTTCTCAAAAATAAAATCGCTGACGCCATCTTTTTTACTGAACTTGTTCAACATTTCGGGCTCATTTGTTTCAAGAAGTGTTTGAGAAGTATTTCTTTCTCTTTTCTTATCACTTCCTTTTTTACCATTTCCTATTTCTTCGTAAAAATACAATGGGAAGCATTGTGATTTCCCAATTAATTCCAAATCAGGTAATGTGTCAGTTATTAACGAAGAGAACTCTTTGGTAACCCCTACTCCCGACACACATATGACTAAACTTTTAAGTCGTGGACTTGGGAAAAACTTGTAGGTTTGACCTGGTCTCTCATTAAACATTTTGTCGCGATATAAATATTGTTTATAATATGGTCTATAGTGGCTTATCGCAATACTATCCTCTTTAAAAGTGGCATAATAACCTCTAGCAACATCACATACTAAGGAACTAGACCAACTAATCTTTTCAGGATTACAGTCATAAATGCTTTTAATATCTAACTTTGGATTTTGCTCTAAAGATTTTTGAATAGTATCTACCTGCTCGTTATAAAAATTTGACATGGACGCCATGTTTCTTATTACTTCACGTTTTGAAGAATTATATACCCAAACATCACGATTTGAACTCAAACCGAGAGAATTAGTAACAAAAAAAGAATGACTATTTATGTCGAATTTCTTTGGTGGGGCAATAGGGGTTAAAGTGTCAAAAGAAGTATTTCGGGGGTTAATCCAGTCACCCTCTTTGTTTGGCTTTATAATTTCCCAGCCCATTTCTGGATTAGCAATACTCTTATATCTTTTTACCATTTGCAGTTTTTCTTCTCTAGAAAGGTAGTCTCCAATATCCCGATAATATATCGTACCATTTTTATTAGTCATCTTCGGATTTTTTACGAGTAATGTTATGGCTACTCGAGCTCGTGAACCAGAGCCAAATATTTTTCCTCCTTCCTTTTTACTCAATTCCCCGCTTGTACGCTGATGTCCTCGCAAATTAAATACATAAATGCTATTGAATTCTTTTTCTAATTGTTTTCTAAAGCCATCATGAGCATTACCATCAAGCCACCCACCATTGGAAACAAAGCAGATTACCCCACCATGCTTTTCATCCAACCTGTCAGACGACCAACGGAAAGCCTTGATATAAAGGTCATACAGTGATTTCTTTAAATTTGCAGACGAATTCTTTGCATAAGTATCAATAATACGTTTCTCCAGCTTCGGATATGACATATTCTGTGCATTATCGTTTGCTGATTTTTGCCCAACTGAATAGGGAGGGTTGCCTATGATAACCGTTAAAGGTGTTTTTTGCTGGGCAATCACTCGCTCACTGTTTTTAGGGAAAAACTCAGAGATAAGGTGTTCACCTTGTTTATATTCCCCCAGTTGAAAAGTATCTGTCAAGCAAATCCCGTCAAAACTCTGGTATTCATGTGCATCGGGTAACAAATCATGATATGCATTTTCAATGTTGATAGCAGCAATATAATAAGCCAACAAGACTATTTCGTTGGCATGAACTTCGCCCGAGTACTTGCGTCGTAGATCCTCAAGTTTTATTAAGCCATTCTGGAGCAATCGGGTGACAAAGGTGCCCGTGCCTGTAAATGGATCAAGAATGTGGACATTTTCGTCCGTCAGACTTCTGTTAAACTCATTCCTCAAAACATCATCAACAGAATGCACGATAAAGTCCACTACCTCAACGGGAGTGTACACAATGCCAAGTTGATCAACCATCTTTGGAAAAGCGGTTTTAAAGAATTTGTCGTAAAGTTCGACGATTACACGCTGCCT
>JAQVOO010000047.1 GCA_028702575.1 Sphaerochaetaceae bacterium | reverse complement strand
CCTAAGGTGGCATTAAAACGATTGGTGATTATGGAGAGGTTATCACCCTCTTGAACGGTGTAGAGTTGGCCATTGCGATGGGGAATGCGCAAAGAAAGGCCGGCCTTAATGGCCGAAAGGTTTTTAATCGCATTGACACTAAGAATAGTCTCACGAGAGATACCAAAGGTTTCAACTAAGGAATCAAGGGTCTCCCCCTCTTGGACAACATATTCTTGATACCAACTCGTGCGTGCAGTTGATGGTGGAGCACTGCGTACAGGAGTGGGCGTTACAATCGCTACTTCTTCTAGGAGAGGCTCCGGCGGAGTCTTTGCTACCTCGGCTGTAGTTAGCGGTTCAACAATTACATATTCAGAGCTTTGAGTTTGGGGGACCGTTTCACCTGGTGAGACTATGAATATCCACAGTACTACTACGCTCGCACATAACAACACACCAACTATGACCACCGTCACAATGATGCGCAGGCTCTTTCGATCCATACGTTCACGTTGCGGTCGCCTTTTGGTGCCTGCTTGCCCCATGTCGTCGTAACTGCGTTTGTCTTTGTAGCTCATCTACCCCACCTGCTCTCGACAATGATTCCCTTACATATTACTATATTTAGACCATGGTATCCAGAGAAAAACAAAGGCATGTCTTTTTACTCATCATAATAACTGGAACTATCGCCTTGATCCTCTTGGTTAGGATAATTTGGCTTATTTTCAGCCCCTCTGTTTCCCCATCATCCTATCAAAACCCCCAAGTAGCAACAAGAGTCGTCAGAGGTTCTCTCTTCGATAGCAAAGGAAGAGTGTTAGCAGTTGAAACCCCCTATTATAGTTGCGCATTATTAGTCCGTGAAGTAGAAAACCTCTTTCACACTGCCACGCTACTTGGTTCCATTTTAGCCATTCCCCCACAGACAATCATGGAGGAATCAAAGCAGAGATCCATTTATTATCTGGTGAAAAGAAAATTAAGTGCTGAAGAATACCAGAAACTCGTCGCATTAACAAATGAGAAACAACTCAAAGGAGTTCTCTTAGAAAAACACTATGGGAGAACTTACCCCCACCATTACCATGGAGCTCAAGTAATTGGATTTACAAATATTGAAAATAGAGGAATCGAAGGTCTCGAATTAGCCTGCAATGATCTCCTCTTACCCAACCCTGAATTGGGAAAAACTCTCTCCTATGGCAATAATGTTTATCTCACTCTCGATATGGACCTCCAATACCTGCTCGACTTTCAAGCCGTTGCCATCGATGCCATGCACCACCCAGATAACATTGTCGCTCTTATTATGGAGGCTAAAACAGGAGCTATCCTAGCTGCAACTAATTTCCCTTGGTACGATCCAAACTACTACCAAGCATCAGAACCTTTTCAACGCCAGAATAAAGTCATTACAGCCATGTTTGAACCTGGATCCGTCTTTAAAATATTTTCTCTAGCAGCTGAATTAGCTGCAAATCAAGCCGATTTTACCGAGCCATTCTATTGTGATGGAACCTATACCTTCACCACCGCCAATGGAAAACCTACCACCATTAACTGCGTCTCTCCTCACGGACAAATTGATCCGACAAGCATGTTAAAATATTCCTGCAATGGAGCTGTAGCCCATTGGGCACTCCAAACTGATGATGCATTATTTCGAGAAACGCTGACGAAACTAGGTTTTAACTCAAAATGGGAAACACTCATGCCAGGCGCTATAAGCGGTAAAGTTCCCGAAATTTCGACTTGGTCAAACCGCACAAAGGCCACAATGGCTTTTGGGCAAGAAATAGGGGTAACAGCGCTCCAGTTAGTAACAGCAGCGACTGCACTAGCTACTGGGGGGAATGTGATGCAACCTTACATCTTAGATACAATTAAGGACAAGCACGATCAAGTGATCCATACAACAACACCCACAATTGCACAACAACAAGTATTCTCACCACAGGTCGCCCACATAGTACTTCAAGGGATGCAAGAAGCTGTGGAAGTTGGTGGTACTGCCGCAAAAACGGCTGTGCCAGGGGTCTCGATTGCCGCCAAGACTGGAACCGCACAAATTGTCGACCCAAAGACAGGTTCCTACAATACACAAGCATTTTTAGCCAGTACATTAGCCCTATTTCCTAGTGACGACCCCACCTACATAATCTACATCGGTGTTTCAAATCCCACAGGAGAGACGATCTGGGGGAGCAATATAGCGGCGCCTGCAATTGGATCAATCATTGCGGACATGGTTCGCCAAGGTAAATTGGTTTCACAAAAGATGGAATATATCACTCTGGATCAACCAAAGTAGTCCCAATCTGATTAGTCCACAAAGTTTCAAAATCGAGAGAAAAACCTTTTAATTGCCCTAGCATAGTAGAGGCTGAGGCTTTATGGATATCTTTTGGAACCCGTTGTCCATCTGTAAAGAATAAGATCGGAAGCTCACGCTGATGACACACACTCAAGACATTTCCAATTGTCTCACTCTCATCCAATTTTGTTATAATAATACTCGAAATGCCAAAAGAGCTGTATTGATCAATAGCTTTTAGAATATCCTGGGCCTTCATAACACTCGATATTACCAGATAAAAACGGGTTTTTTCACTATTTGGGACCGATAATAGGGTTTTCATCTTCACCGCAAGATCTTTGTCACGGGGACTTTTTCCAATGGTATCTACTAACACAAGATCAGAATCTTCAGCTTGGGTCAGTGCCCGATAAAATTCTTCTTCATTAGCAACTGGTGCTACCTCAATGCCTAAGGAAGTACCAAAGGCTTTAAGTTGTTCAAAGGCTCCAGCTCTAAAAGAGTCAATTGTAATCATTGAGACCGAACGTTTGTACTTTGGGGCATTCTGCAACCCATATAGAGCGGCAATTTTAGCCAAAGTGGTAGTTTTCCCTACCCCGGTCGGCCCCAGCACAACAAATATATGGGGAGGATGTAATTGTGTTTCATGGTCTATGCGAATTAATGAGACTATTTTATCGACAACTATTAATTCAAACTCTAAGACGGAGAGTTCATTAGAGTCAGTTCCTTCCAAAGAGTCTTGGAGAAGGTCGAGAGTTTTTTGCAGGAAATCAGACGAAAAATCATTTAATTCAAGTAGCATACGTGCATGCGCTAAAAGCGATTCTTGTTTACTTGGCGCTACGTCGTTTTCGACTGGTGTTGCTTCAACTACTGCTTCAACCTTTGGAGACTCAGCTTCTACTAGCGGAAGTTTTTCCTTTGTCTCCAAAGTGGTAGGATCGACTAAATAACAGGTTATTTCGACCCGAGGACGTTTACTCATCCACAAAAAGCCCCCTCGTACCATCACATCACGTCGACTATGAATGCGAAGTGCCGGCCCATAGTTTTCACGGGCCTTGTGTACTGCTTCTTCAAAATCCTTTCCGACGATCGTGACGTATTTCATGGACGTCCTCCTTCCTGACGTTTAGAGTATATACCGACTTAGGTCCTCATTTTCTAGTATATCTGAAAGTCGTTCATTGACATAGGACTTAGTTATTTGAACGGTCTCTCCCCCCATATCTGAAGCATTGAATGAAATATCCTCTAATAACCGCTCCATAATAGTGTACAAGCGGCGAGCACCAATATTTTCCGTGTTACTATTGACGAGATAGGCAATCTCACTAACTCTTAGTAATGATTCTTTAGTAAAATCGAGAGTCACTTCTTCAGTTTTCATTAACTCTATATATTGTTTTACAATCGCATTTTCTGGTTCTTGGAGAATACGTAAGAAATCGTTACTTGTCAGTTCATTGAGTTCTACACGGAGGGGAAATCTGCCCTGCAACTCTGGAATCAGATCACTAGGCTTAGAGATATGAAAGGCGCCAGCGGCAATGAAAAGGATATGGGTAGTATCTATCATGCCCCACTTAGTACTCACTTTGCTCCCTTCAATGATGGGCAGGATATCTCGTTGGACCCCTTCCCGAGAGACATCGGGACCACCATGGCCCCCCTTACGGCCAGCCACTTTATCAATCTCATCGATGAAGATAATCCCCATCTGCTCCACAAGTTCTTTCGCGATTTCAACCACTTGTTCTTGATCGATACTACGGTCAGTCTCCTCTTCTGTGAGAATTTCTCGGGCTCGTTTGATGGGCACTTTCCGCTTCTTGCCTCGGCCTCCAAAAATAGAGCCTAAACTTTGAATCGTATTTTCCAAGTCGTCAATGTTGCCCCCTGCCAGTAATTCAATGCCTTGGACTGCTGGTTTATTATGGACAGTAAGTTCGACTTCACGCTCTTCAAAACGGCCTTCAGCCAAAAATTGGCGGAATTTTTCACGAGTATCTTTCGTGGCGTCAGTTAAATCTGTACTACCTGAACTCCCTTTTTTATCTTTAGGACCTGAGTCGCTAGGTAGTAATAAATCCAACAAGCGCTCTTCGACTTGCTTTTCAACTTGAGATCTTCTTTGTTCAGCCATTTCTTTGCGGGTCATTTGGACCGCTGTCCCCATCAAATCTCGAACCATCGATTCTACATCACGGCCGACATACCCCACTTCAGTATATTTAGTAGCTTCAACTTTTATAAATGGGGTATTAGCAAGTTTTGCAATGCGGCGTGCGATTTCAGTTTTTCCTACACCTGTAGGCCCTATCATAATGATATTTTTGGGCGACACTTCATCGCGGATAACCTCGGGCAACTTTTTTCTTCGAGCACGATTACGCAAAGCAATGGCTACTGTTCGCTTCGCATCGTGTTGTCCAATAATATATTTATCTAGTTCCTGCACTATTTGTGCAGGAGTCATCTCATCTAACTTCATATTGACTCCTAAAGGGATTCTACCAAAATAGATTTATTTGTGTAGACACAAATATCACTGGCAATTTCTAAAGATTTCTTGGCAATTTCTTCAGCTGATAAAGAAGAAGAATCTAAATAAGCTCGGGCGGCAGCCAGTGCATAATTACCTCCGGAGCCAATTGCAATAACGTGGTGTTCAGGTTCAATAACATCGCCAACACCAGAGATTAAAAATGTTTTTTTATCATCAGCAACTATGATCATGGCTTCAAGCTTTCGTAAATTGCGGTCCATGCGCCATTCTTTAGCCATTTCGACCGCGGCTCGAGTTAAATCGCCATTATATTGTTTAAGCTTTTTCTCTATCACATCATATAACGTAAAAGCATCAGCTGTTGTTCCAGCAAAACCTGACAATATCTTTCCGTCCATCATGCGTCGGACCTTGCGGGCATTTCCTTTCAAAATTGCATCACCGGCAGTAACCTGCCCATCCCCTGCAATTGCTACACGTCCGTCTCGTCTAACGGCAATAATAGTAGTTCCTCTAATTTCCATCTTTCTTCCTTCCATGTGGATGACTGCGTTCATACACAGCGTGCAACCGTGCACTGCTTACATGTGTATATATCTGTGTTGTTGAAATCGAAGCATGCCCCAACAACTCCTGAACAATTCGAATTGACGAATCGTTGTCCAGCATATGAGTGGCAAAGCTATGACGCAACATATGCGGTGTAAACTTTGTTCGGAGACCTAACTGAATCCGATACTTAGTAAAGATACTATGGACTGTTGAAGCCGACAACCGCTTTCCTCGAGATCCAATGAATAAAGCTGATAAATCAAGGTTTTCATGCCGATGATCCTCTAAATATTGTCGTCGTTGAACAAGGTAATCTTCTAATAATTTCTTGGTACTGGGATTAATAAATACATACCGTTGGCGATTTCCTTTCCCATGGACCAACATGCGTTCATCAGATAGTTCTACATCACCAACGTTGGCAGCCAAGAGCTCAGCGAGGCGACAACCGGTGGAATAAAAAAGATGCATCATCATAGAATCGCGAAGACTCAAAAAATCATGCACCGGAAAAGATAATATGCGTAGAATGTCATCTCGACTTAATACTTCAGGCAACCTTCTATAGCGGGGATTTCCAGCAATACGCAAAAAAGGATTGGTGGTACAAACTTCATACCGGATGGCATACTGATACAATCCGCGCAATGTCGATAGCATTCGATTGACAGTTGCAGGTTTGTATTTTTTTTCACGCATGATATAGGCTGTGTAACGCCGCGCATCAAGGGGAGTAAATTCAGCAACTGAGAGCTCTCTTTGAGCTAAAAATTGCGAAAAAAGTCTTAAATCATGGGCATAAGAGACCACTGTATATGGAGAAACCTTGCGTACCTCTTCTAAATAGGTCAGATAGGTTTTTATCGTATCCATACCTCTATCATATCATGTTGTCTAATTTTGTTACAATGTACCTAGTGGCATTAAGGTGTATTGTTGCGAATCAAATTCAAAGGTTCCTCCCGAATGGGTTGGTATTGCTCGCCGCATCGGAGAATATTTGATGTGTGTCTCTGAGGCCACGTCCCCTAACCAATGAACAACAGGCGCTCCATCTTCTATTAAAGCTGCAGAGCCGCTACTAGATGTTCCTTGATGATGAACTACCACCTCCCGTCCCTGCCTCAGTGCATAATCAGCAGTAATTAATGCTCCCGACTTACAAGGGGCTTGGATAACGACCGTGACTGGGGCTAAGGCCGCAATAAGTCGATTACGAATGGGAAAACGCCATGGCAATGGCTGAGCCTGTGGATGGAATTCACTAATAAAAGCTCCCTGACAATCTAACATTCTTTGGGTGCGGTACTTTGACATCTTGCTCAGATAGGAGAGTCCTGAACCCAAAATGGCCCAACTTGGTGCTCCTATCGCACAAGCACCCCCATGAGCCGCTAAGTCAATTCCTCTTGCAAAACCAGAGACAACTAACACCTGAGCAGCTCCACACTCTAAGCCGAGTGCGTAGGCAGCCTGCAAAGCTTGCAGAGTGGCATTACGCGTCCCAACTATGGAGAGAGCCAAACCCGGATGAGACAGATTTCCGCGGTAGGTTAATAAAAAAGGCGGGTCAGCAATCGTACGCAATAAGGGAGGATAATGTGAGTCACCATAAAAGACAATCTCATTTCCTTCTTTCTGGTACCACGAAAAAAAAGAGGGAAAAGTTTTCAACGCATAGGTCGCCGACCAAGTAGCAAAAATAGGGTGCCCCATAATTTCACATAACTGCATTCTGGTTAACCTTAAAATCTCATCGACTGTCAGTAGGGAAGATACTAAGACTAGGCGTTGCTCTAAGGTCAGCTTGGGTAAGCAGGCGATGGCAATAATCTTTTCACGAGTCTTCATACCCAAATAATGGATAGATACCTAAAAATGCTTCACATAGAGTCGGGCTCTCCATCGGGGTGAAAGGTCCGATAGGCTTGCAACAAATCCTCAGTCTCAGTGTGGGTATACACCTGCGTTGTCCTAATATCACTATGGCCAAGTAATTCTTGAACTGAACGAAGATCGGCACCACCACGAAGAAGGTGTGAGGCAAAAGAGTGGCGTAAGGTGTGAACTTTAGCGTCAACACCTGCTAAACTGGCATAGCTTTTAAATCGTTTCCAAACCAGGGCTCGAGAAAGTGGTTTCCCTCTTCGACCTAAAAACAGGGCTTGCTCGTGTATATGGGAACCTTTGAGTTTAGGACGCACGGTCTCGAGATATAGTTTGAGAGCTTCTTGGGCATAGTCACCAACTGGGACTAAGCGTTCTTTATTCCCTTTACCTAAGACTCGTAGAACCTTCTCTTTTTCACGATAATCGGAGAGTTGGAGTGCACAAGCTTCTGAAACACGTAAGCCGCAGGAATAAATTAGTTCAAAGAGTGCTTTATCACGCACAGCGAGTCCCGAGGGATCATCTTGAGCATCAATGACAGCTAATATGTGGTTAACAGCTTCATAAGGAACACTTTTTGGTAACACGAGACCTGCTTTTGGCATTTCTATAGTATCGAGGGGATTGTCGGCTCTCACTTCAGAATCACAGAGGAATCGATGGAAAGAACGTAAGGCACTCATGTTCTTGGCCTGGGTACGAGATGATATGTTATCCTGAGATCGCTTTATAAGATAATTGACCACTTCAGAGGGGCTCACCGTTTCAATGGGGAGATTATTGTTCCGCAAAAACGTAACATAACGGGTAGTTTCAGAAGCATAGACTTGGACCGTGGAACTGGCTACCCGCCGCTCAATGGAAAGATAATCCTTGTAATCTTCCACTAATGCAAAATCAACCGGGTGGATGGTACTCATGAATCCTCTTCTTCACCTCGTTGATAACGTAACACGGCTGGGAAATTGTAATCGTCAGATTTTTGACGGCTACCTAACTGCTGTTGGAGATCCTGCCAACGATTAACAGAGATAACATTCTCACTCTCGTCAGTAAGATTGCGCTCTTCTCGCGGCGCACCATTTTTGGGAGCTGCAGCAGGCCCTTCAACTTTACGTCGTTTATAGGTCATTAGATCTACATGGTCTTCAAGAGTGGAATCAGAGCTTTCAAAACCAGTCGCAACAACCGTAACTTTAATTTTCTCACCAAGTTCAGGATTATACGCCTGACCAGCGATGATAAGGGCATCTTCAGCACAGTTTTCAGTAATAAGTTCAACTACATCCTGATACTCTTGCAAAGTCAGACCATCACCACCAGCTAAATTCACTAACACTGAGCTCGCCCCATCAATACTGGCATTTTCAAGTAAGGGATTATTAATAGCAGCGCGAGCGGCATCAATTGCTCGATTCGAACCTTCACCGATGCCAATTCCCATCAGTGCATCCCCCCGCCCCTTCATGACCGTCTTTACATCGGCAAAGTCGATATTTATCTCGCCTGGCTCAGTTATCAACTCACTAATACCCTGCACACCTTGGCGCAACACATCATCGGCTAAGAGAAATGCTTTTTTAATGGGGGTATTGTTTTCAACCACTTTTAATAGATACTGGTTTGGAATAAGAATGAGTGTATCAACATGTTTTCGGAGTTTCTCAATACCAGCCAGAGCCAACTGTAATTTCTTCTTTCCTTCAAAAGAAAAGGGTGTTGTTACAACTGCAACAGTGAGAGCGTTGATTTCTCGTGAAACTTCCGCTACAACAGCAGCTCCACCAGTACCGGTTCCTCCGCCCATACCAGCGGTAATAAAAACCATATCGGTACCCATCAACAATTTCTTAATCTCTTCACGGGATTCTTGAGCCGCCTTCTCTCCAACATCTGGAAGACCTCCGGCTCCAAGACCGCCCGTTAATTGTCGCCCTAAAGGCATCCTAATTTGGGCGTTAGATCGCTGTAGAGCCTGGATATCGGTATTCATCGCCACAAAAGTTACTTTCTTTAATCCACTGGCAATCATACGGTTAACCGCATTCCCCCCAGCTCCGCCAATACCAACAACTTTAATATCGGTAGGTGGGGTTTGTTCATTTTGTAGTAAATCTTCGAGCATATCAAAGTCCATTAACGTTAACCTCCAGCATGTTTACAGCTATTTACCTAAAAAATGGTCCGAAAAAAACCACGGACTTTTTTTGCAAAAGAACCGGATGACTTATCTCGTACGGTTTTCATGCTCCCAGAGCTATGTCGATCCCTAACCTGTTTTGCTTCAATCATGACCAATCCTAACGTTGTAGTATAACGCGGGTTAATATACGAACGGTCTAAACCGTGCAAAGCTTCAGGGAACCCGATGCGGGCAGGTAGTCTAAATATTTCAGAAGCTAGTTCGGTGGCACCAGAAAGTAAAGCTCCACCACCAACCAGCACTACTCCTCCGCCGAATGATCCCCGAATCTGTTTTTTCTCTAAGGCAACTTGTAGCAAGGAGAAAATTTCAGCCATTCTCGGTTCAATTATCTTACTTAATTCCTTCTTTGGCATTTGAATTGAAGGGAGTCCACCTATTTGGGGAATAAGTATCATCTCCTCTGGTGGAACAGAAGGAATATGACAGTTACCAAATTCACACTTCACCTGTTCCGCTAACACTTTTGGTTTATTGAGGATATAGGCAATATCACTGGTTACATGACCACCTCCCATACTCACTCCCCCGGTGAAAACAGGTGCTCCATTGGCATATACAATCATATTGGTGGTGCCTCCACCAATATTTATTAAAAGAGTTCCCATCTCTTTTTCTTCAATACTCAGCACTGCTTCGGCATCCGCCAACTGTTGGGCAACTAGACGTTGCACCTGAAAACCAGCCCGTTGAATGCACTTTCGTTCGTTTTGGCACACAGAAGAAGAGCCCGTAACCACTAACACCCGACTTTCCAATCTATGACCGAGCATATCGATCGGATCTTTAATCCCATCTCTACCATCAACACGGAAATCTTGAACCAATGTATGTAAAATCTCACGGTCGAGAGGAAGTTCGAAAGCACGGGCAACTTCTAGCGACCTAAATATATCTTCACGTTTGATCTCTTGGTCTTTAGCGTTTATTCCCACAACCCCTTGGGATGGAATACCTTCAATGTGCTCACCACCAATGCCAATAATAATCTGTTGGATATCGGTACCAGCTTGTAGTTCAGCTTCAGAAATTACAGAGGTAATACTTTTTATAGCCTGTTCTATATTTACAATCGCTCCGAAACGGACCCCTTCGGAGGGTCTTTCACATAAGCTATCTACCATGACGGTCCCGTCTTTGTTCACTGTACCTATTACAGCACGGACCCAGGAACTACCAATATCGAGCCCCATCATGATTTTATCTGTGGCCACTATTATACCTCCGAATCATTGCCGACTTACCAGCGCCCGAGCATACAAATCATATCGTAACTGACCAATAAGGGCAACATTACGAATCTGATCGTTCTCGCGTTCCAGTTTAATCAATCCAAGCGCATCGTGCAACCTTGATTCGGAAATAGGTTCACGAATATAGAGGGAACTTCGATATGCCGGTAAATCGATTATCATATTTCCAAAGGCTTTTCCAAGGTTCTCCTGGTACCGAATGGTACCGACAATGCGATACCGACCTTCAACATCTTTTCCCATTTGTGTAGCCAATTCAACTACTTTTTGCATGTCGGCATCTAAGCCATATTGTAGGAGGTGTTGACCATAGGTAGAACTAACTTCAACAACAAACACGTTATTCCCATATATAGCAAAATCTTGAGGGGAAATCTCTTGAAGCTTTCCGTGTTTGAGAAGATAAATGGTGGCCACCTGGCTAGGTTCAACTACCGCAATTGCGGTTTCTGGATGAAACATCGATAGAGAAACTTGCAATGTAGAAAACAATCTTCTTCGCAGGTGAACCTCTTCGACCATGGGTAAAGAAATTAAGGCCTGTTTTAACTTTTTTGGAGCCTGTGACATGATCGATTTACCAAGAGTTTTTTGGGCCAATTCTTTGGCTTGAGAGGGAACAACAGTACCAGGTGACGAAGTAGTAAAGGTGACCTTAGTGATATCAAAAAAAGGGATATATTGAAGGGCATACCAAATTAATGGACAAAGGACAAAGAGTATTAAAACTAACTTCAAAACTTTTCGTTTATGTTGAGTTTTTGGTAGCTCGCGAAACGGTTCATTGGGGAAATCAAATGTCACGTTTCGATAGCTATCATAATCATAGCCATGGGCATAGGCATTACTCATAAGCTATTATCTCCTTATCTCCTTCAATCATACATGTATAAATAAATCCACATTCACATAACATCACAAATAAATTTGTACCACCTTGTGAAAAAAAGGGTAAAGGAATACCGGTGGGAGGCAATAATGCAGTCACTACAGCAAGGTTTACCAAGGCTTGCCAAGTAATCATGAAGGTTATTCCAAAAGTAGCCAAAGCCATAAAACGTTGTTTAGGGTGGGGAGAATAGAGGCGTCGGGCAGTTGAAAAACCCAAAAAGGCAAATCCAATAAAAAGTACGAAAAAGATAAGTATGCCAGCTAATCCCATCTCCTCAGCAAGTGAAGCAAAGATAAAGTCACTTTGGACCTCTGGAATAAGACCTAACTTAAATACCCCCTGGCCTAACCCTTTTCCTAAAATCCCTCCCGAAGTGATCGCCTCAAGCGATTTTTGAACTTGCCAATTTAATCCGCTCGGATCAATATTGGGAAATAGAAAACTCACCACGCGACGAATCCGATACGGTTCAATAAAAAGAAAAACTACCGCCCCAGAGCCAAGAAGAAAAATAGACATGGCAATATAGCGTAGGTGTACCCCCCCTATAGCAAGAAGTGCCAATGCCACCAATAAAAAAACGAGCGTAGTTGAATAATCACGTTGCCCGATAATCAAAAGAGCCGAAATAAGGATAATTATCAAACTTGCTCCAACAGGATAAAAGCTTTGTTTATCCCATTTTGATAAAATGAGAGCGAGGGCTAAAACTGCACTAATTTTTAAGAGTTCTGAAGGTTGAAATGAAGGCAGTGAACCAATTTGTAACCAACGGCGCGCTCCCAAACGTTCGACTCCCCAAGGGGTAATCAAAGTCAGCACCATCAATAGGAGAGAGAGTAATAAAAGGAAAGGAATTGAACGTTGAATCCAGCGCATAGGGATCCAACGAATAATGATAAATACAAAAAAACCTAATAAAGCAAATATTATTTGTCGTGAAAAATAATAGGAACTAGGTAAACCGTGGCGCAAAGCTTCATCATACGAAGCGGAATAGAGAGTCACAAGACCATAGCAGACCAAAGCAATAACAATACAGACAAACATAAAAGGAGACCAAGTAGGGGCCTTCTTAGCTGAAAATCCCAGCGCCTGGAGATTATTTCCCTGATACGTCATAAAGTCATAGGTATTGTTTTTCATCGTGACCTAGTTTTGAGCACGATAGTGTTACAGATATTTTATAATGAAAAATACTCCGGCCAGCACGGATGCTACGACACTAATGATCTGTAACCGAGTAACTATCTTACCCTCTGCAACTCCTTTTTTTTCAAAATGATGATGTAATGGGGCCATGGCAAATATTTTTCTTTTAAATACGCGAATCGCTAGTATCTGCAGAAACGAAG
>JAQVOO010000227.1 GCA_028702575.1 Sphaerochaetaceae bacterium | reverse complement strand
GCCGACATATTTGTGACGTTATCGACAAAGGTAGGTAGCTTAAAAGCTGCTTCAATAGTTTCTCCATAATTTTGACCAAGCAAATAATCGTAGCGCTGGGTGCCCAGCACGACTCCTGTGGTACTGTCGATAGTTGCTGGAACACCTACGCCTACTGCAGTAATCTTCTTTTTAGGAATGCCATCTGCAACAAAGGAATCGATAAGTTTTCTTGTTTCAACGATGAGATCTTTGGTAATGTCGTCTTCACGGTTCATATCGAAGCCAGTATGGCGTTTAACAATCTTTCCTGTGTAATCGGCTATCACCAGTTTTAAAGGACTTCTGAGCAAATCGATTCCAATTACGTACCCTTTTTCGGCATTAAATTGCAACTGACTGACTTTCTTGCCATTCTTAAGTTGTACTTTGCTCTTCTCAAGAATGTCTTGGCGTTCTAATAAAGTCTCCACGGCTCGCGAAACAGCCGGAGCACTGAGATTCAAGTCTTTGGCGATTATTGCACGGTGACACAGATCATGTTCATAAATATAATGATACACCAACGAAGTATTGATCTGTTTTTGCATGGTTGGTGTAGCTTTGCCAATAAATTGATAACCAGACATTAGTACCCTCTACTTTATAGTTACATCTAGCATAGCCATGAGGATGGGGTAAATCAACAGGAAGCCCCTTTGATTCGCTATTACCACTGTCACTAATAGCGACAGTGGTAATATCTTCCAGGCAATTGGTTTCATACCAGATTCATTGATTATTAATGCATTTCTGCATCACAAACACCTATTCCTGGGCGGTAATAATTAAACTTAACGTCATCATGATCTGCGAGAAGAGACATTGGAACTGCTGAATCGGTAATGCCCTTACTAATCATGTAGGCGGTCAATCTCATACCAAACGGATTGTCATGAACGCCGGCATGCCAGATCGAGACCTGCTCTGATAACCATGTTTCAACTGGACCGACGGTTAAGGCTTGTGTGGGGACGGTAGTGACCACTCCGCCTCCGCTAGTTCTTGCATTCTGAATAATGGTCATGGGGTGTAAATCGACAATCCTAGTTGCCAGGCTACGATACTCTTCTGGTGTAGGTGGTGCATCTTCATACGGTGTCACTCGGCGCGGTGGATCGTTAAAGGCCCAGTGTTTGACTTCACCCTGCCCTCCTTGCATTACGGCACAAGTAATATCTCTAAAGGATTGGGTAAAATCAGCCATCCCCTTTACGGTTGGAAGGTGTATGTTTTCATCGGGCATGCGCAGGTCATCTCTAATTTTATCTAGAAGTAGAGCCCAGTTAGCTTTAGCAAAACTCAGAGGGTGTTCAAACGTGGTCTCTTTTCCATCTAAGACCCATTCATCCATGGCCCAGAAGTGGCAATGTTTCAAATCCATTTCTAAACTGTTTACAAGAAGAGCCACAAGGGGAAGTTGTTCTGTGGGTCCAATAGGGCCACAAATACCAACTGGTTTTGACGCCGTTGCTCGCTTCCAAGCGTTAATGTACTCAAGTGCTTCAGCTAAATAGAATGATTCCAATGTGTCATAAAAGGTAACTTTAAACCCTGGTCGTGATAATTGTTCAATGTCCTTGACCGTTAATGAAGCCACTTCGTTAAGTAGTTCGGTATCCAGGGTTGTATAATCCCACCACCCGGGAGCTACTTTACTAATTGCACGCATAATCTTATCTCCTTTTGTTTCTGACTTACTGTTAGTAAGATACTACGATATGAAATTGGTGCTGTCAACCAAAAAATAGTTATTTTAATAATTCTGTAAAAAAATCCTTGACTTCTCTGGAAGATGCGGTTAGCATCAATAGTTAGTAACGCAACGTAAGTAATGAATGATGTTGGTGACACGACCTTCTGAATCACCACAGTAAAATTGGATGGAAATATGGAAGCAGAACGAAAAGACGAGCGCGAGCAATCCCCGTTTTTAGAAATGCGAGGGATCGTCAAGGATTTTCCCGGAGTCCGTGCCCTTGATGATGTTGACTTCTCTATAAAACTTGGAGAAGTTACCGCACTAGTAGGGGAAAATGGGGCTGGAAAATCGACGTTGATGAAAATTCTTACCGGTGTGTATGCCAAAGATAGTGGTGAGATCCTTATTGATGGCAAAGATGCCCAAATTGTCGATGTAGCGAGTTCTATGGCTCACGGCATTAGTATGATTTATCAGGAACTCAATTTGGTTCCCACCCTCAATGTTGCTGAGAATATCTTTTTGGGTCGTGAACAAAAGACTTCACGAGGGTTTGTCGATAAAAAAACGATGCACGCCCAAGCCAAGCAAATTATTGAGTCAGTTGGTCTCTATGTCGATACCCATGTTTTAGTAAACACCTTGTCGACTGTCCAAAAACAGATGATAGAAATCTCAAAATCTCTTTCGGTAAATGCCCAGTTAATTATTATGGATGAACCAACTTCTTCCTTAACTGAGACCGAAACTGAGTTACTCCTCAGTATTGTCAAAGATTTAAAGAAACAACATGTGGGTGTTATTTACATTACCCACCGGATGAAGGAAATTTTTCAGGTTGCCGACAACATTGCTATCATGCGTGATGGCAAAATGGTCACAAACCTCATTGCCAGTGAGACTGACACCACCGAGGTGGTCCGCCACATGGTGGGACGGCACGTCGACACTTTGTTTGCCAAGGAAGAGGCCCCCATTACCGATGTGGTATTTGAGGTGGAGGGTGTCTCTACTAAGGGCTTCCTTAAGGATGTGAGCTTTCAGGTGCGCAAAGGGGAAATTCTCGGGTTTGCCGGTCTTGTGGGAGCTGGGCGCTCGGAGGTGATGCGAGCCGTCTTTGGCATCGATAAACGCGAGAGCGGTAAGATAAAGGTGAACGGTAAGCCGGTGGAAATCCATAATACGGTTGATGCCTTACGCTACAATATCGGTTTTCTTCCCGAAGACCGCAAAGAACAAGCCTTAATATTGAATATGAGTGTACGAGAAAACATTACCCTAGCCTGCTTGAAGCGACTAGCAAAGTTTAATTTCCTCGATAAAAAACAAGAGATAGAGGTGAGCACTGATTTCATTGACCGGATGCGTATTAAAACTCCAGGAATGGAGCAGCGGGTCCGTAACCTATCGGGAGGAAATCAGCAGAAGGTTGCCATTAGTAAGTGGTTAGCCACCGATTCTCAAATTTTAATTTTAGATGAGCCCACCCGGGGTATTGATGTAGGGA
>JAQVOO010000226.1 GCA_028702575.1 Sphaerochaetaceae bacterium | reverse complement strand
CTGTTGGACTGCGACTCTCAATGGAGGCCTTAGGTGGGTGATAATTAGGAAATGGCCAATGAATAAGATAGAGATCGAGATACTCAAGTTGCAAATCAAGTAGTGATTGAAGAAAAGATTGGCGTGCCGCCTTCGGTTCATGCTTATCATTCCACAACTTGCTGGTAATCCAAAGATCTTCTCGCTTCACGACCCCTTCGGCAAACAAGTCGGCCAAGACTTCACCAATTTGTTTCTCATTGCCATAGACTGAAGCACAATCTATATGACGGTAGCCCATCTCGATAGCCTTACGAACTGCTTGTGCAATAATTTCCGGTTGGGCATGGTCACTACCAAAGGTACCTAACCCTATGGGCGGGATCTGAGCCTTAGTATAAGGGACCGTAATAGGGGGGGGACTGAATAAAGGTTTTGCTCTCATAAGACGCTCCTTCTTTCCTAGTGTAGCAAATATAGGGGCAAAAACAATACGTGAAATACGCTAACTGTATGTTGTTTTGCGTAATATTATTCTTTATACTACATGCATGAGTGTAGTAGGGATCTCATTACAATTTCACGATGCCTTCGATGCGGCAGTTGCCCGTGGCATCATAGCTTATGCCAAGGCCAAAAGCGGTTGGTCGTTACGCGGCTCCGGCGGCGGACTCCGTCCACTACGCCTAAGTGGACGTGACACTTGTGATGCTCTAATCGTCCGCATTGAAAGTGAAGCCGATGCACTTAAATATGCCGCTCTCTCCATCCCTGTCGTTGACATTGCTGGAGCTCATAAAAAAGCCAATATCCATCGCGTCCAAAATGATGATTTTGCTACTGGACGCCGGGCCGGAGAGTATTTACGACAACTCGGAGCGCGCTCTTTTGCTTTCTGTGGTGTCAAAAACGTCTATTGGTCCCAACAACGTTTACTCGGCTTTGCTGAAGCAGTTGGAACAGCATTTTTGTCACTCCCCCGTTTTGAACGGAACTTACCATGGTGGCAGCACACCAACGGCTCCTCTGCACTACGAAAATGGTTACGCCAGTTGCCACCCAATAGTGCTTTATTTTGTTGTAACGATCTCGCTGGTGTGAAAGCTCTAACCCACTGTTTGGACGTAGGTCTTCAAATCCCCAAAGATATTACTTTATTGGGAGTTGATGATGAAGATCTTTTGTGTAACTTATGTAATCCCACCCTTTCTAGTATTCGTCTCGATTGCACTACGATAGGGTATCAAGCAGCTGCCTTGGTTGATGAGCTATTAAGTCAAAGTGAACCACGCTCCTTTGCTCGCCAACAAACAATTGTCATTGTGCCACAAGAAGTCGTAGAACGAGAAAGTACCACCATCTTGCTAGAGAGTGACCCAGTCGTCGCTAAAGCGATAGAATTTATTAAAGACAACTTACACTACCCCATAGGGGTAACCGATGTGGTTGGAGTCTGCGCTGTTTCGAGACGGAACTTAGAAGTTCGCTTTAAAAATGCCCGAGGTATTACTCTCCATCAGGAGATAACCGAGAGGAGATTGGATCAAGCTTGTAAACTGCTCAAACAAACCGATTTGACTATTGAAACGATTGCTAATGAGTGTGCTTTTCCCAGTGTGCAACGTTTTCATGTATTGTTTAAACGTGCCTATGGAATGACTCCTGGCCAATGGCGCATACCCCAAAGAGTAGAACAATCCTTGCGATGAAAAATAAGTGGTTGGTTTCTCAGATGGACACTGGGGCCTATTGCCTGTATAGTATTTGCCGTAATGGATTGAAAAATATACCTAGCTGACAGGAGTTTTTAGTCATGGAACATAGTTTATCTTATGTATTAGTAACCCCTTATACTATTGCCAAGAGTCGAACAGGAGGGGTGTTAGCCCGCTTACTTTCACGGCTCGACATTGAGCTTGTCGGGGCCCAGATGATTGCTCCTGATGAATATTTTGTACGTGAGTATGCCAAACTAATTCGCAACTATGATGATGGCGATACACTACAAACTAATGCTATGTTAGCCAATTACGTGGAAGAAAACTTTGTTCCATCGCAGGGGCGTCGTCACCGGACGTTGTTGCTTATTTTTAGAGGTGAAGATCCCTGTAGGAAATTGAGTGAAATTTGTGGTCTAGTTAATCCTGAGGGGCGGAGTTTAGAGAGCCTTACCGGTGAAAACATTCGGGACACCTATGCTGATCTAATTTTTGATGGTGAGAATCCTGAAAGAGTTTCCTACTTTGAACCAGCGGTCCTCACCCCTCGCTTACAGGCAACAGCAAATTTACACATGAAAATGTTTGCTAGCTGGCTTCCAGATGAACCCAATATTGTTGAAAATATGGTCTATCCTAACCCCGCAGAAATTCAGCGTTCCTTGGTAATCATTAAACCCGATAACTGGCGCTATGCCTCAGGTAAACCGGGTACTATTATAGATATGTTTAGTCGCACAGGCTTGCGCATTATTGGGATGAAAGTGCACCGCATGAGCATTGCTGAAGCTTTAGAATTCTATGGTCCAGTCAAAGATGTTTTAAAAGAGAAGTTGGCGCCAGTTTTTGGAAAAAAAGCCAAAGAACACCTAGAGAATCACTTTAAGATTGCCCTCTCGTCTGCAACTCAGCAGGCCTTAAGTGAGAGTATGGGCGTTGAATATGCTGTAGATCAATTTGAACAAATTATTGAATTTATGTCTGGCCGGCGCCCCTCTCAATGCCCTTTTGACGAATTAGAGCAACCAGGTACAGTAAAGTGCATGATCCTCATTTACGAAGGAGCCGATGCAATTAAGAAAATCCGTGATGTACTGGGGCCAACAGATCCGCTAAAAGCCCCCGGGGGGACAATTCGGCGCGAATTTGGCAGTAATGTCATGGTCAATACAGCGCATGCTTCCGACTCAGTCGAGAGTGCTGAGCGGGAAATGGGTGTGATAAAGATTACTGAAAACTCCTGTGGTGAAATTATGCATTCATATGTAAGTATGCTCCCCAAGAAGTGAATAAAAAGAAGAAATTGCCTATGCAACACACCTTTGTAGTACTCGACGGGTATACGTTAAATCCTGGCGATCTTAGTTGGGATCCACTTGCCGCTTTGGGTAATGTGACGGTATATGACCGTACCGGTAGAGATGAACGCATAGAACGGATTGGCCCTGCTACTATTATTCTCACTAATAAAGTTGTTATAGATCGTTCAATTATTGAACAGTGCTCCAATCTACGTTATATCGGCGTGCTTGCCACTGGTTACAATACGGT
>JAQVOO010000046.1 GCA_028702575.1 Sphaerochaetaceae bacterium | reverse complement strand
TTATACATCCTTTGATGAAACATACTTTTGGTATTTACTCTTTGGTTTATTTGGCAGAGTCATTGAAATTTTCTTTTCATCAATTAATGGAACAATGTATGTTTTAATAAAATAACTTGCTGCCTTAAACCCAAATTTATTAGCAAGTTCTTCTCTTGTCCTTGGTATACTACAATATTGTAGAATTTCCTGTTCAAAATCTAATTCTTTTTTCTGCTCACCCTTTTTTTTGTAAAATATAACTTTAAAAACGCCTCTTCCATCAATAAAAACAGGATTTGGCATATCAGCTTTTTTAAGTTCTGCTATAACAGTGGGAATTCCAGAGAACCTATTTTCTGTTTCAAGCATAATTTCTAACGCTCCGGCTATATATGGATTTCTAGTATCGGCAGCGACCTTACCCAAATCATCTACAGTAATCCTTCCATACAACCCCCCTGGGTTCTCTAACTCGATTCTGTCTTCATACATAACT
The DNA here is from genome assembly GCA_028702575.1 of Sphaerochaetaceae bacterium. Lineage (GTDB taxonomy): Bacteria > Spirochaetota > Spirochaetia > Sphaerochaetales > Sphaerochaetaceae > JAQVOO01. Next base: position 12,618 of record JAQVOO010000046.1, on the reverse strand, counting down.
AATCGTATAGGTGAACGTTCAGTGTGAACGCTATAATCTCGATGTATAAAAGCATTCAAGAGTATCTCCCTCACAGCCTTCATAGGATATTCTGATCTATCTGCACGGTTACCATCTTCAGTAATTATAGTTTTAACACTCATATTTCTCCTAACAAAAGCTAATGTACCCTTAAGCATTTCTGATATTGTCCCTTCAATTCGCCTATTATCTACAAATCGCTCTCCATCTTCACCAATTTCACCCATCTCCTTACCCTGTACAACCATTGCGGTGACACTTAATTGTGGAAAGAATTCTTGTGGGTATTCTCCAAGGAGCATTAATCCGGCTATTGTAGGTAATCCATCTTGGATTATTCCTTGGGTCTCTAGTATTCTTTTATCACCAAGGTTTTCTAGATTCATCTTTTGTCTGCGTAACTGTAAAAGATATCCAGTAATATTATCTTTTTTTAAATACTCCATTGTTGCTCGGTCAATAGTTCTAAGTTCGTCATGTATCCTTTTCTTAAAGGCTTCATAGCTATATATTTCATATTCTGTCATCGGCTGATCAGCTTCCCCTACACGAATATAGGAACCTCTAAGCCTCCCAGCTCCCTTATAAAAAGACGGCTTATCATAGATATCGCATTCCGCAATCTCTGCGCTCACAACTATTTTACCGTCTACTTTAGCAACAGTAAATAAAGGCCTCACCACTGGCTCCATCTGTAGGGATTGTTCTGTTACTTTCTTTTGAAGATCTTGGGCATCATATACACCGACCACTTTATAGTCATGTTCTTCATCAATTCCAAAAACAATTGTTCCTCCGCCGCTTTGATTAGAAAAACTCGATAAAGTATTATAAATTTTAGCAGGCGCACCACCTTGAACCTTCTTAAATTCTACATGCTGTTTTTCACATTTTTCAGTAGTTATTTTTCTTACTAATTGTCTTAACTCTTCTTCTAACATAAGCATGCTTCCTCCTTATCATTATTATAATACTATATTTTAATGAAATTTTCAATTTTTAATGTAATTATTAAATTTTTAGACAACTAAATCTTAAAATAGACAAATCATATTCAGTTTAAGGAAATAAAAACTCTATTTCTTACATATATTTATCTAATTTTTTACTATTTCTATAATTTTGATTTCTTAAAACCATAGTGAGCTTACATTATTTATATGTAGATTATTCAAACAAGACTTAATCTTACACTCCCTCTACTACAAACTAATCGCTCATTGCTTTATTTGAAGATTACATATTGAAAAATACCAGAAAATATATTTTACATAGCCACTAACATAACTCCCCTAAAACATAATGAGTACTACGTCCTCGCCCTTCTTGACGAAGAAGCCCTTTTAAAACGAGATCCTTTAGATCTCTACCTGCTGTGTCTTGTGATACTTTACAGATTTTAGCCCATTTAGAAGAAGTTAATTTTCCTTGAAATTCATCTAACAACATAGTCAGCATCTTTCTTTGATTCTCTGTCAGTGTATGCTGTGCTGCCTTTTGCCAAAAACGTGCTTTCTGCAGAACTCCATCAACCACTGTTTCGGAAGCTTTAATTGCTTTTGCTAGGCAATCAAGAAACCAGAGTAGCCACTGAGTAATATCTAAAGATCCCTTTTGTGTCCTCTCAAGTATTTGATAATATTCTTCTTTTTGCTTTTGTATTTGTGCTGACAAGCTGTAGAACCGGAGTTCAGTCCTGTCTGCACGTGATAACAACATATCAGTAATAGCCCTAGCAATACGCCCGTTTCCATCTTCAAATGGATGCAAGGTAATAAACCACAAATGAGCTACAGCTGCTTGGATAAATGAATGTCCTTTGGGAGGTTTGTTAACCCATGCCAAGAATTCAGAAAGTTCTTTAGTTAAAGACGATGCAGGAGGTGCTTGAAAATGGACTATCTCCGTTGGTCCCGAAGTTCGCGAAACTACTTGCATTGGACCATCATCATCAGTTCTTATCTGGCCTACAGCGATTCTGCGGATACCACTGAACCCTGTGGGAAATAGAGCACCATACCAACGATTAAGACGATCGAGAGTCAGAGGGTTTTGGTAACCTTCTAAGGCATCAAACATCATCTCGACCACCCCATCCACATAATAATCCATTGGGTAAGTATGTGAATATGGAATAGCAAGGTGACGAGCAACAGATGAACGAACTTGCCCATAATCTAAATGTTCGCCTTCAATAGCACTTGAGGTGATCACATTTTGGGTTACTACGTTCCAAACTGATTCTCGTTGCAGGTCAAAACTTAAACTTTTCATACGTCCAAGGACCTGACCTTGGAGAAAAGCCGCCGTAGCAAGCGACTCAAGCAAAGCTTCTTTTTGCCAAACAAAATGTGGCCATTCTGAATGTTCATACATATACATAGCATAATCTCCGCATATAATGCGTAGATTATAGGGCTTTTCCTCCCCTTTAGCAAGTATTACCTACCATCAGTTTTTCGAGAATCTACATTAATAACAGACTCCCCGTCGGTGAGCAACCTGATGTCTCCTTTCTCATAGTTTCCTCCGATGAAGGCTCTGAAAGCCGGCATGTATGCATTACTCTGTGAGGGTGTGTTGAAGTGATCCCGGCCCTTTATGTAGAAACTCTCACGCCAATGCCGGTAGCAAGGTATACTTGCTTTTTAGATAATTAAACCACTATGATTAACAATAGCTATAATTGAAAGGAACAACACCTTTTAAAGGACTGTATATTGGGAAATTTATATAACATACATACTAATTTACATGAAAAAAATAAAAGCCTTCCAAAACTTATAGATTTCTTAAAAAGCCAACATTTAGATTATGATGATCACATAACCTTTAGTGTAACACTCACAGATACTGATGATACTATCATAGCAACTGGATCATTAGATAATAACATTATTAAATGCTTGGCTGTTTCCGATCAACATAGAGATGAAGGCCTTGCGGCAAACATCGTCTCTCAGTTAATTAGCAAGGCAGCTCAAAATGGAATTAGAAAATTATTCGTATATACAAAACCTTTACATGAAAAAATGTTTAACGGTCTTGGTTTTTATACCATTGAAAAAACTCAGAATGTCTTATTAATGGAAAACGTTAAAAATGGCTTTAATGATTATTTAGATACCATAAAAACCGATACTAATCATTTTATAGCTAAAAATAACATCCAAGCAAATACAATAGGATGCATCATCGCCAACTGTAACCCATTCACTAATGGTCATTTATATTTAATAGGTGAAGCTTCTAAACAATGTGATGTACTCCATATTTTCATCTTAAGCGGATCAAATGAATTCTTTAATGAAGCTGAAAGAGTATTCTTAGTTAAAGAAGGCTTAAAAGATTTTAAAAATATTATTGTCCATTATGCAAAAGAATATATCTTATCTCCACTTACCTTCCCAACATATTTTATAAAAGACAAAAAACAAACTTCTATAATTAATTGTAATCTTGATATAGCAATTTTTCTGAAAAAAATAGTACCCCTATTACATATAACTCATCGCTTTGTAGGTACAGAAAGTAATGATTTGGTAACTAATGCCTATAATAATGAATTAATTAAAGCTCTAACAAATTCTACTGTAGCACTAATAATACTCGAGAGGAAAAAAGTAGGAAGTTCAATAATTTCAGCAAGTACCGTTCGAAAATATATTGAAAACAATGATTTTCAAAAAATAAAAGATTTTGTACCTAGCTCCACTTATGATTTCATTCTATCTAAATTTACATCAACTTCACGTTCATAAAAATATATAAAATAGGTTAAGGCTAGTAAATCAGCACTTCCTCCTGCACTAATCCCTTTATGTATAAACTCTTTATCTAAATTAGACGCAAAATTTATAATATCTATAGTTTCTCTACTCATTGCATTATGTATCTCTTCTTTAAAATATGTAACTGTTTCATAATCACTTCTACTAATCATATTTGTATCATCTATACCCATTATTATGTTTAGTAGCGTATATACGCCACTATCATTAAATGAATGCTTCTGCAATTGATTATTCAAACAAGTTATAAAAGAGGTGAATAGAGAATGAAATCCACTGGCAGCCTCACCTCTAATCCCTAGAATATTATATTTTATAAAAACTTCTTCTCCATGAGTTACGTGCTTCTTTCGTGATATGTACGAAAAATCATTTAGGATGTTAGTGCTCAATTCTTTTATTGTCTTCTCTATTCCTTCCCTACTATATGCAATATTATTTGCATACAACCATCCAAGTGAGCATAAAACAATGGAAAAGATAAAAATAGCCCCTTTATGAGTGTTTATATTTTTCGTAGTTTTAAACATACGATATTCTGCGCTTTTACCTAAAATTCTCAATTTTGGCAAAATATTACTGAGTTTTTCTTCTTTATTATTGATTCCTACATACACAAACTTCTTGAAAAAAGGTTCTAAGCATATTGCACTTTTTTGCAATAAATATACAGTTAAATCAGTATGAGCTCCATTATTATTCAAATCTACTAAACCAGGTTTTGGTGTAGTGTTTATTTCATATAGTAACGACTTTAAAGCAATTTGGGATAATTTAGTGGCATATTTTTGATTAAAATAATCAAGCATTATTTCAATTTCTTTCTCTAAAACTTCATCAACGCTATGTTTTCTACTACGGCCACATTCAAAAGCTACATTATCACAAATTAAGCATTTCCTAAAAGATTTATTATAATTAGTCCTACATAACTTATCCCCAGTAATATCGAATACATCGATATCAAACAATCTACCTAAACTAGTATCTTCTTCCACTTCTAATAATGAGTATTTAATGTTGTTTGCATCACCATCAAGTAATAAATAAGCCTCATAGCCTGTTATTTTTTCATAGATAGCTTCTTTGAAAATACTAAAATTATTTACAAAAAGTTTTTCCTTTATCATAGACATTCCCTCATAAAAGGTTCGTCTGGTTAAGTCAAAAACTTTAACAGGACCTGCTATATTTAACGTAAAAACAACTAATGGCAATTGGTACTTTTCTATAAGATCTTTTTGCATAGTAGTCCTGAAGTCACGAGCAGCTAATATGTCTTCTAAATTAACAGAAGGTGAAAATCTATATTCTTTATACTTCATTATTAACGCTAATGCCTATAATTATTATAATCAAGTTCTCTCTATCTTTGTTACGTATCTGATGATAAAGCTGGGTTACACTAAAATTAACCCTAGTTCACCTAATAAATTTGGTCAATTGATTCTTTCACTTGATAAATTAAATCAATGATTGAACCATCTCGATAAGTTACAATTCCTACAACTTTATCTGTGTACTCTATTGATTTGGCTTTACCAACTAAGCTCACAGCTTTATCCCTTAACTTTTCGATTGTAGTCAAATTAATATCAATTTTACTCAACCGTTCAATCAAGTCTTTTCTATTTGGATTAATCGCAACTCCTTGATCCGTCACTATTATATCGATAGTTTTACCTGGAGTTACTACCGTATTAACCACATCAACAACACTTGCAATTCTGCCTCTTGTTAGAGGACAAACAACAATAGAAACTGAAGCTCCAGCCGCAGTATCTTGATGTCCTCCAATAGCCCCTATAATACTACCATCAGATCCTGTTAACACATTAACATTAAAGTTAACATCAACTTCTAAGGCAGAAAGAACTACAACATCTAATTGGTTAACCGCAGTTCCAAGATTATTCGGACTAGCATAATAATATGCCGAAATCTGTTGATGGAATCTATTATTTTTCAGACTATTTGCAGCTTCTAAATCAAAAGACTGAACATCTAATATCTTTTTTATTAAGCCCTCTTCATGTAATTTAACTATTTCACCAGTTATGCCACCTAAAACAAAATCAGCTTTGATATTCTTTTTAAGCATTTTCTCTTTTAAAAATCTTGCTGTAGCAAGAGAAGCTCCACCACTTCCTATTTGAAAAGAAAATCCATCTGTAAAGACTCCGCTATGCTCAATAACTTCTGCGGTAGTTTCAGCAATCAACAATTCTTTAGGATTTTTAGTGAAACGGGTTGCTCCACTCATTATGCCATTAGGATCTCCAATTGCATCTACTTTTACCACATAATCAACATCACTTTGGGAAATTCCGGCAGGAACGTTAGGAAATGGTACAAGATTATCTGTCAAAACAACAACACAGCCTGCGTATAGGGCATCTGTCTTAGCATATCCAAGAGACCCACAAATTATACCATTATCGTGCTCTCTAGAATAACCATTTGCGTTACCAAATGAATCACAAGAGGGTGCGCCAAGAAAGGCTACATCTATTTTTATATCACCATTTTTAATAGCATAAGCTCTTCCACCATGAGATCTAAATACTACAGGTATATCTAAAAGTCCTGTAGAAACAGCATCGGCTAACTCTCCTCTCATACCACTCGTTTCTATTCTTGTAACAACACCACTTTTCAAATGTCCAACTAATGGAGCGTGTACACTTAACAATGAGGAAGCAGCCAAGGTTAAATCTTTAATCCCTTTTTTTGCTATTACATCCATTACTTTATTTAATACAAAATCTCCATCTCTAAAATGGTGATGAAATGATATTGTCATACCATCTTTTAATTTTGCTTTATCAATAGCCTCTTCAATACTGTATAATACTTTTGATTCAAACTCTTCTCTCTCTTTACAAGATTTAATATCCTTATAAATTTTTTCATTTGTGAACAAAGGATGAATTCCATCTAATTTACCAAATTTTGGAAGGTTATCTATATTCCTCGTTATCATTTCGTCCTCCTACGTTACAGTACTCGTGCAGCTTTTGCTAATTGAATTGTTCGTTGAGCACGTAAAACAATAGGCATATCAATCATTTTACCACGTAAAGATATTACTCCACTTTTCTTGCTTTCGGCGTCTTCAATTGCATCCATTATTTCTAAAGCTTTTTCGATTTCTTTTTTTGTAGGTGTAAAAATTTCAACTATAGGGTCAATCTGACGAGGGTTAATAATTGATTTCCCATCAAATCCTAATTTTTTAATGAGTAAAACCTCTTTTCTTAAGCCTTCTTCATTATTTAAATCAGAATAAACTGTATCTAAAGCATCTATTTTTGCAGCTCTAGCAGCATGCAAAATCATTGATCTAGCAAACATCAATTCCACCCCATCTTCATATCTTGTCGTCTTTAAATCAGTTACATAATCTTCAGCGCCAAAGGCTATTGCAATAAGTCTTTTAGAAGCTTTAGCAATCTCTCTAGCATTCAATACACCCTCTGCACTTTCAATAGCAGCCATCATTTTTATGGAACCTTTTTCAATATTAAACTGTTCTTCAGCTTTTGCTATCTCACTTTCACAAATTAATACATCTTCAACATTTTCAGTTTTAGGCAATCTAATTACATCTATTTTTGAAGCAACCATGGCCTTTATATCCATAATCCCACATTCACTTCTAGGATTATTTATCCTAACTACAAGCTCCTTATTACCATAGTCTATCGCCCTAAGTGAATTATAAACTAAATATCTAGCTGCATCTTTTTCAGATAATAAAACCGAATCCTCTAAATCGAACATTATGCTATCGCATTTATAAATATAGGCATCCTTAACCATTCCTGGATTATTTCCTGGGACAAACATCATGGTCCTTCTTAATCTCTCTCCCATTATTTCTTCTCCCACTTATAATCAACTGATTCACAAGCTCTATATAAAGCTGTTGAGGTTCTAGCTTTTATGACACAATCTAGAGCCCCCTGATCTATTGCTGTAATTTTTGCATTTTCAACACCTATAAATTTCGCGGTATCCCTTATAACCTGCTTAATTTGGTCTCCAAATTGTTTTTTTACTGGACTTTCTAGATGAATATGAATTCCATTGCTATCATCATTTTCTACAGTAATTAAAATATCGCTAGATTCTAATGTTCCCGCTGTAGCCATTTTTTTAATTTTCAAAACTCTCCCCCCATATAAGATGCAACATTTCTAGTAACATAATGTTAATCGGGTTGCTCCTGCTAATTTATTTTTAGAAATATCTGTTGTTATATGTTTATATTGGTTAACATTTATGTGATTATTTGTAGTAGCGTTAACCAATAAAATTAAAGTTTTATTATTTTTTAAAGAGCAAATTAATCCATTGTAAAATCTAAGAAAATTATCTTTTTTTATCATACAAGTTAGTATTTCAATCTCCAATATTAATGTAAGTAGATTGTCTAACACACGATAATTAGTGTAACACAGTTATACAGTTTTATCACCAACGGTAAAATTTGGTCACATACTATCGCATGAAAAATCTATGTGCGTTCCTTGGTGTGTGAAGTCTAAAGCGGTCACTATCAATACCATTGAAGAGCAAAAGGATAATAGTATCGGGTCCTCTACGTGATGAGAAATATCGATAAGTACTTGTTCCATGTGTTAGTTTTTGGTGGCGATTAGCATAAGGTCAGCTACTTCAACTGGTTTGTCAGGGGTGACACAATGATAGTCTATTTGCTCTTTATACCAAGAACCGAAACCCTTTTAATCATACTCCTTGGACTTTTCTCTTTTATTGTGGTTCGCACAATGTAATCAGGAGTTTTGTGATATTTTCTAATTCTTGGATAGCAATAGATTCTTCAAAAGTATGTGCCCCTTCGTAGCCTAATGCTAAGGGAATAATGGGAATTCCTTTATTCCGGAGGATGTTCGCATCACTGGCACCTCCCGAGGAGCGCACCGCATAGGGAATGTTTAATTTATCACAGATTGCTTTAAAAGCTAAAAGTTGTGGTGTCTCTTCATCAATCTTATAACCAGGATAAATCTCTTGCGGGTTAAAATCGTAAGAACCACCAAAATCATCGACAGCCTTAATGCAACAAGACTCGATATGGGCCAGATGTGCATTAACCTGCTCTTTGCTCGCTGAACGAACTTCTAACCTTACTTTACAGCAATCGCACACTATGTTGTTTACCTTTCCACCGTGGATGGAGCCAACATTAGCCGTCGTTTCATGATCGATGCGAAGCAACTGCATTCGATCGATAGCCCGTGCAGCTAAGGAGATAGCACTAATTCCTTTCTCGGGGCAAGAGCCGGCATGGGCCGCTTTACCATGAAATATAATCGTGGCATTACTTTTATAGGGAGCGCTTAAAATAGCACTTCCAACTGGCCCACTGTCATCGAGAGTATATCCACGACCGATGGGACCTAGTTTTTCCGTGTCAAAAGCTTTAACACCATTTAAACCCACCTCTTCTGAAACAGTAAATAGTATGACGATGGGACCGTGCGGTAATTTCTCTTCTTGGATAGTATGGAGCGCTGTGAGCGTGACAGCAAGTCCTGCTTTATCGTCTGCTCCCAAGGCTGTTGTCCCGTCACTCCGGACAAACCCATCGGCTACGATAGGTTTAACATTCACCGCATTCGGAACAGTGTCCATATGGCAATTGATCAGGAGAGCTGGTGTTTGTTCATACCCTTTTGTGGCAGCTAAGCGACCGAGAAGATTTCCTGCAGTATCGGTTTCAACCACTATACTCAGAGCGTCTAAACGTTTGATGAGATCAAGACGGATGTTTTCTTCGTGCCCGGTAGGGGAATCGATTGCAATCAACTCTAACATAATTTCCAGTGCTTTCTCGGCTAAACTCGTGGACATGTGCTCCTCCTAATTCAGAGTTGAGCATAACATGCCCCCATATTGTCTTCAAGTTCCAAAATTTCGTACTCGCATGCTCAGTAAAGTATTTTATGAGGGCTCTATAAAACTGAAGGTTCTAGGAAGAAGCCTTTATCCATTTCAATTCACCTGATCACAAACAACAATTATTTCTCATGCATTTCATGCTAATAGTGTATCCGTGGGTCGAAGGTTCAACTCCTTCTGAGCCCAAAGAAAAATCAAATACCGTATAACCTTTCTGATTGTGCCAAAAACACTTTAAGCTTCCTTTTCTGGGACCTTCCCTAACAGGAATATTACCCAAATATGAGTATTATCTGATTTTCCATTATAATATAAGTATATATATTGACTTTTACTTATATTCAACTTATATTAATAATATGCAAATTGAATAGAAATTGGTAGCTGTTAAGCAAATGAAAAAAATACCAAAGCCAGACAAAATGAGAATTTTTACACAGATTGACTCTTTAGAAATAGGATTGGAAGAGAAACCTAATATCAAAAAATTAGTCAATCATCAATACGATTATCGAATGCGAGTAGGAAATTATCGAGTGCTATTCAATGTGCATGAATACGTAGAGGTTATTAGTATCGAGGAGGTAAAGAAACGTGATGAGCAAACATACTAAATACAGCAGAATCGTTGGCTCCGATGGAAAAACACAGTATTTTCTCGTACCAGTGGAAGAGTTTCAACAATTGCTAGAACAAACTAATACTGACCAACAGGTAACAATACCGAACACTGTGGTTAAAATGCATCTGCTTGAAGAGATGACGATCATCGCTGCATGGCGCAAACACCTTTCACTCACCCAGGAGGAAGTAGCCCACCGCATGAACATCTCTCAAGCTGCTTATTCACAGATAGAAAATGCCAAGCACCCTAGAAAATCTACACAAAAGAAAGTAGCAAAAGCTTTTGACATTGATGAGCGTCAGTTATCGGTCTAAAACGAGCTTACTATTGATACCAATCCCCTTTATCTGATTATCAGTACATTAACCCGGCCCAAACTCCCAAATCTTTCTGGCCCAAAATAAGCTCCTTGTAACGCAGAGAGCTTTCTTACTGTCCCCCCCCTCCCTTCTACGGGAGATTGCAATATCGATGTGCAATCTCCCGTAGAATGTATTATTGTTATCTACAAGAGGAGGAGCTATGTACTTCCAACGAAACATTGAAGGGATTATTCGAGAGCTAGAAAACGACTACCCCGTAATAACAGTGACAGGTCCGAGGCAATCAGGGAAAACTTCATTAGTGCGGCATCTCTACCCAGACTACTCCTTGTAGACTTAGAGGAAGCAAAGACGTATCAACTGGCGAAGGAATCTGTTGACGAGTTCTTCAAAATGTACAAAGCACCAATCATCATAGATGAGATCCAAAGAGTTCCAGGGCTCTTGCGCAAAATTCAAGTTTTGGCGGATCAATCCGGACAGAAGGCTAAATAGTTTGTTGTTACGGGAAGCCAAGAAATCCATATTAAAGGGCATATTGCACAATCTCTAGCTGGACGGACTGCAATTTTCCAAGTACTTCCATTGTCTCTTGAGGAAATGGCAAGCTTTGGCTACACCATACCAGACCGGGACACCTTACTTTTGCGGGGCTGTTACCCAAAATTATTCGCATCCGATATTGCTTCTAGCTACCACTATTACCAAAACTACATTAGTACTTATATCCAGAAGGACGTTAAGCAAATCACAGCTATTCAAGATGAAAATCTATTCTACACCTTCTTAAAACTACTCGCGGGAAGAGTCGGAAACCTACTAAATGTCTCGTCGCTTTCAAACGATTTAGGAGTGGCCCGTGCAACAGTAGACCGATGGCTTTCAATTCTCCAAGCATCCCATATTATCTATCTTCTCCAACCCTGGTACTCGAATCGGACAAGTGTACTGGTTAAGACAGCCAAAGTTTATTTCTGCGATACCGGCGTTGTTAGTTCACTGTTAGATATTTCCACACCAGATCAGATGATCCGCGATCCCTTGCGAGGAGCAATCTTTGAAAATTACTGCGTTATGGAAGCGGTCAAACAACGGAACAACGAAGCATTAACGGAAAACCTTTATTTCTATCGTAACAAGTACGGCACAGAGATAGACCTCATCCTTGAAAAAAATAGGATGCTTATTCCGTACGAGATTAAGAGTTCTGATCGATACAACAAAGACCAACTCAGAAATCTAGAGAAGTTCGTAAAAGAACAACAGAAACACCTCTCCACTACAGAAAAAGGCGGTTTAATTTACGCTGGGTCAATTAAGACAACACTCAATGGATACGGTATCTACCCCCTCAAGGAGATACAGGGGCTGTTTGTCTAGTAATCCTCTTTATTGCATCATTTAAAAGGTATTCTCCTCTTTGCAACTCTGCTCTTACCCTAAACCATACTTTTATGAATGGAGGATAGAGACGAGCTACTTACAGATATTATCATAATTAAATCAAAACAGATTGTTTTGTAGCCACTAACTATCAATGCTTATTCTCGCTGATGCGGACAGGAATTCCTGAAAGTCGCGGACACCTGTTCCTGAAACATGCGGACACTTGACAACTTAACGTTAAATCTATTATCTCAAATCAAAGATTCTCTGTACTTATCAAGTGTTTACAATCTAATACAATAAAATAGAACTTACTTGAATACAATGGTGAGCTCAACATTTTCACTTTGGAAACACAGGCTAAGCAGTGGGATAATCTCAGGCATCACTACTTTAGCACAGTGATTAATAACTTATACTTACTCGGCAATACTAAAACATTACTTTAGCTCTGCCGAGCAATTTTTCAGATAATCTGCTTTATTTAAGACCTCTCCTAATTATTTAGTACTGTAGAAATAGAGTATTTTCCAAAAACAATCTT
>JAQVOO010000225.1 GCA_028702575.1 Sphaerochaetaceae bacterium | reverse complement strand
AAGGGGTGTGATATAATACCCAGGCAGAAATACCCACTAACAACCAACTTAAATAGATGAAAACATTGTGCCCGATAAAAATATCACCAAAGATTGGAATAGATTGCAATGCAGGAATTTTCAAATGAGGGAGTTGAGCAACATCGTTGAATACAACAACCCCTTTATTCCCAAATAACCGAAATGAAAGCACCACAGTGAGCCCAGAAGCAAACAGATTAGTCGCCAATCCGGTGATAAACAAATTAGATTTTAAATATAACGTCACACTTCCTAGAATTGCCGACAAAGCCATCGTACAAATAATACCAAGCAGAATACCTAAGAAAAGACTTCCCGTATAATGGGCCCATACGATTGAAGAGAAGGCACCCATTAACATCAAACCCTCGAGTGCAATATTCAACATCCCTGATAACTCGGTAAATAAGCCACCCGTTGCAGCCAACAATAAAGGAGTCATAATGGAGATGGCACTATGCAAAACAGGAATTGCGACCATATCTACAACCCCCTCTTTCTCACACCGATTTTCTGTAACACAGAACTAGTGACTAAAAAGAAAACAACAGATTGTACAATAGAAGCTATCTCAAAAGTTACATCAGAATGCAACATAGCGTTACGTGCTCCCGATTCAATATAGGCAAAGAAGAGTGCTGCCGGAATAATTGCAGCTGGACGATAACGTGCAATAAGGGCCACAGCTAACCCATTCCACCCCATACCAACTGAAAAGTCCTTCATACAAGCATAATAGGTGCCAAAAATAGTCATACCACCACCCAACCCAAAAAAAGCACCACTTAAGAACATAGGCCACACTTGGTACCAGCGAGTTCGAATCCCCCCATAGAGTGCAAAACGGGGATTCAGACCAACCATTATCAGTTCATAACCACTCTTTGTTTTATAGAGGTAGAGATGGACCAATATAACTGCAACTATAGCAAATAGTAGACCAATGCTCAGATTTGAAGGCTCTAAAATACGCAGAAAACGGAAATTTTCAGGAATTTTTTTTGTTGCAATGAGATTTGTCTCAGTATCTAAAAAAGGGCCAGCTATTAAATAATTTACTATTAAAACTACCGCATATGAAACTAAAAATGTAGTAATCAACTCAGTGGTATTCCACCGCATTTTCAATACACCCGATAAACCTGCAATCAAACCACCTGTAACAGCCCCCAATAGTAGAGCAATGATTACGCCGAAAATTCCCCATTGGGCGAGAGCCAGAGCACTCACAGTAGCAACAAAGGCCCCACTATATAACTGCCCCTCTCCTCCTAGATTAAAATTACCGGCACGCATAGCTAGAGAAAATCCAAGACCCCCAAAAATGAGTGGAATAGCAGTATTAAGCATATTCCCAAAGTAGTACATATTTTGTAGCGGCCCTAAAAAAAAGTAGCGTAAAGTTCTTAAAGGAGTCTTACTTAACAAAAGAGCCAGTATCACAATGACGACCAATGCAATGGCAATAATAACAAGGATACCAAAAGAATTCCGGAAAACAGCGGGCAAAACAGGGCGTTTCTTTTTCAAAGACTTATCCATGAAAAGCCTCCTGACGTTTCAACCCTAACATATAGGCACCCATCTCTTCCTTTGAAACCTTGTTGAGCTCATCACCCTCTAGCATAGCAACAATTGAACCTCGATAAAATACAATAACACGATCAGAAGCCGCTAAAACTTCATCGAGGTTACTTGAAATAAGGATAACAGCTGCGCCACTACTTTTTAATTGAGTCATTTGATCATACACAAATCTACTACTAGCGACATCAAGTCCCCAAGTGGGCTCACTAAAAACAATATAATCACGGTATTGTTCAATTTCACGAGCTAGGATAACTTTCTGAATGTTACCCCCAGAAAGAGTCCCAATCGGCATCCGTGGCGTCCCTTTGATAGCATAGATTTTAAGCAAGTTTGCCGTATGTTGCTCTATCCGTTTTTGTTGCAGGATCCCGTTTCGACAAAACTTGCTCCTAGCTGCTACAATCATATTTTCAGCCACATCGGCCTCTAGAGCACTACCCACATGTAACCGATCTGCTGGGACATATGCTAATCCTCTTTGACGTAATGCATGCGTACTTAAACTTGTAATATCGAGCCCTTTATGGACCACCCTCCCAGTTGAGATGGGTAGCATGCCACTTAAAACAGACTCCAGCTCACCCAATCCATTACCCCCGACACCAGCAAATCCTAGAATCTCTCCAGATAAAGCACTGAATGAGACCGCATTTAGCAAGGGATGTTCTTGATTTTTTCGCACTACCGAGACATCTTCAAACTGAAGAACAGGCATCTTCTCTTGAGTATATTCAACCTTATCAATCGTCAAAGAGATACTCTGACCCATCATTAAGCGTGAAATCTCCTTTTCATCAATTGAATCCGTAGCAAAATCACCCACCATCTTGCCCTGACGCATAATGGCGATACGATCGGAGATAGCTTTTATCTCATGCAACTTATGAGTAATCAAAATAAGTGAGGTGCCATAGGTAACTAGCGTGCGTAACGTAACAAACAGGGCCTCAATCTCTTGTTCTGTCAAGACCGCAGTAGGCTCATCTAATATAAGAATGTCGATATCGCGGTATAACATTTTGAGAATCTCAACTTGTTGCTTCTGCCCAATTGTCAAGCTCCCTACTTTATTAGACGCCTTTACAGAAAAATGGTGCTCTTCAATAAGTGCAGCAACCTCTTTTTCAGCTTTCTTTAAATCATAGATGATCCCACCATAGCGTGGTTCTGTACCCAGCGTCACATTTTGCGCTACGGTAAAATCGTCAACTAACATAAAATGTTGATGCACCATTCCAATTCCAAGACGATTGGCAACCAACGGAGAACTTATACTTTCCTCTTTGCCCATGATTGAGATAGAGCCAGCATCAAGATGCTCAAGGCCATACAAAACTTTCATCAACGTAGTCTTGCCGGCTCCGTTTTCGCCTACAAGACATAAGATCTCTCCTTTATTAAGCACTAAAGAGACACCATCATTGGCGTGTAGTCCCGTCTCGCGATAAATTTTGACAATCCCGTGCATCTCAACTGCATATTCCATGCTTCGTCTTACCTCAGTGTGACCTCATACTTTCTGCGTTATAGCGGAGGAAGGGTATAATCAATCCTTCCTGCACGAACTTCGGCCATGAACACCTCAAATTTTTGTCTGATGTCAGCTGGTAGATTCTTAGTGTAAGCAGGGTCATCAAAATAGAACCCAAGATATCCCTCTTGAGCTCCTACG
>JAQVOO010000224.1 GCA_028702575.1 Sphaerochaetaceae bacterium | reverse complement strand
ACTTAGTTGCACTATTTATTACGATTATCGTCTTAGTTAATACATTTAAACACCAGCTACTTGTAGAAACCTTTAATAATGGAATATTTAGACTGGTCTGCATTGCTGGACTGTGCACGATCGTCCTAGGGATGCTACAAAACCTCTTACTACCTTTTATTAACCTGCCTTCTTATAGTATTCGGTTAGTGATGAACTTTTTTAGTATTGCGCTGGTAGCTACGTTGTTTCTCTGGTTTATGCTCGTTTTCGAAAACATCCACACGGGCCATGTTGTCGTAGCAATTAGTAGAAAATATATAAAAATATTTTTGATCCTTTTTGCCTTAGTAGCCCTTGCCGACATACCCAAAAAAGGGCTTTTTTCCCAAGAATTTAAACTCATAACCTTGTTTATCCTCACCATTATTTGGTTTGGAGGAATCTATATTTTAGTTTTCCGTAACTATAAACGCCTTGTTTTTCTAACTAAGCAAACCCTTATATTCATACCTTTGATTTTTACTTTTTCAATATGCTCTTTTATACTCACCTTAGATAACACCCTCATCAATACCACCATCAGTATGGTGCTACTTGTTACCTATCTCACTATCTTGAACCGCCGCTTTATGATTGACCCCCATACTCAAACAATGAATCGGGATGCTTTTGCCCATAAAATAGACCAGCTTTTATCCAGCTCACAAGAGGGTTCTGTCATCGTTGCAGATATTGTTAATTTTAAGTATTTCAACCAGCAATTTGGTCAACGTAATGGGGATAAACTATTACAAAAAATAGGGAAATTCTTCGTCTCCCTCTCCTCTAACAACCCCGTCTACCGCTATGGTAAAGACCAATTTGCCCTTATCTTAAAGCAGGTTGAAGAAACGGATCTCGACGAAATTCTTAAAGTAATACAGCAACGTTTCGAGGCGGCCTGGGAAATTGGAGCAGCTAATGCTAAGACTAATGTACGCTTAGCCATTGTTCAATTCTCAAAAGAGTTACATAATGCTGAAGAGATGATCAATGCAATCGATATGACACTGGCAAAAGCTAAAACGTATGGACCGACCGAAGTTGTCTATTATACTGCACAGCTCAATGACAAATATCAACGCCAAAGAGATGTTGAAACCGCTTTACGCCGTGCAATTGAGACCCAAACGCTTAAGGTAGTCTACCAACCGATCTTTGAGACCCATTCACTGAACATCTATTCTGCAGAGGCTCTAGCCCGTATAGAGGACCCTATCCTCGGACCAATTTCACCGGTAGAATTCATCCCAATCGCTGAAAATACAGGTTTAATTATCGATCTCACCTATGAAGTGGTTCGCCAAGCTTGCCAGTTTTGGAAGTTATTAGGAGACGAAACTGGTCTTCTCAAACGCATTTCAATAAACTTGTCGGCGATTAACTTTTTGGAACCACGGATGGAAGAAAAGCTCCTTTCTAGAATCAGGTACTATGGGGTCTCTCCAGCTAACATAAAATTTGAACTCACAGAATCAACGATTGTACACTCATTTGAACGGGTCAAAAAGGCCATGGATTATATGGTGGCGCAAAAGATCAGTTTTTCATTAGATGATTACGGTAAAGGCTACTCGAATCTTGATAGCTTAATAAATTTACCTTTTTCCACCGTGAAATTAGATCGAAGCATCATCCGCGACTGCCACAAAAATTTCATCTATATTGAATCTATTATTCTCATGCTCAACAGAATGGGGAAAAAAATTGTTGCCGAAGGCGTTGAAACAGAGGAACAGTTAGCCATACTAACCAAAGCTGGTGCTAACCGCGTTCAAGGTTTTCTATTTGCGCGACCAATGGAAAAAGAAGTTTTACTAAAACATATCCAAAGGCAAAAGGTGCTCAAATGAGTCAACGCAAATCTATTAACCTTCTCGATGCTTCTCGATCACCGGCCAAGACTATTTGGATGCTGGCTTGGCCTGTTATACTCGACCAAACTTTTCGGACTATGGTCCAGTATGTTGATTCAGCGATGGTTGGTTCTTTAGGAGCTGTTGCCACAGCCGCAGTAGCAGCTAACAGTGCAACTATATGGCTCGTCAGTGGAATGATGTATGCTTTTGGCGTCGCATTTTCAGTTATCGCAGCCCGCCAAATTGGAGCAGGAGAAACCGAAAGTGTTCACCACACTGTACGCCAAGCTCTTTTAGCTGTACTGGCTTCTGCCCTTGTCGTTACCGCTATAATGCGCAGTATTGCCTTTAAGCTACCAGTTTGGATAGGAGTAGAAGAACAGGTAGTGCCAGTTGCAGGAACCTACATGAGCTATATTGCTCTAGCCTACCCCTTCACGATTCTCTTCTCTTACCTATCTAATCTTATCCGCAGTTCTGGGGATACGCGCTCCCCACTTATTTCTAACATCATTACCAATATAGCCAACATCATTGGAAACTTTATCCTCATCTTCCCTACTAGGATTATCTCTATTTTTGGGATTGAATTTACCATGTTTGGTCTTGGGTTGGGCGTCCGCGGAGCAGCCATCTCTACCGCAGGAGCTTCGGTACTGAGTGCCTTTATCCTATTTGGTGTCCTAATCTTTAAAGATTCTCCGTTGCGGACTCCGTTCAAAGGAGTTTCTTGGCGGGTTGATTGGCCTTTAATGAGGCAAGTTGCTAAACTAGGGACGCCATTAGCGTTGGAACGAGCGGTCCTTTCATCGGGCCAGATTATCCTTACCATATTAGTTACCCATATTGGGACGGTAGCACTGGCAGCTCACCATTTAGCTATAACAGCTGAATCTATCACCTACATGCCTGCTTTTGGTTTCTCAATTGCCGCCACCACCTTAGTCGCCCAATCGTTAGGGGCCCAGAAGAAAGAATTAAGTTTAGATTTTGCCAAGCGTTGCTTACGCTATGGCATAGTGATGATGAGTGTGGCCGGGATATTCATGTTTATTTTCTCAAAGCAATTGATGAGTTTCTTTACCCCCGATCAGGCCGTTATTAACTTAGGGTCTCGAGTGCTCCGCATAGAAGCTTTTGCCCAACCCTTCTTTGCCCTGAGTATCGTTATTAGTGGTATCCTACGTGGCGCAGGAGACACAAAATGGCCTTTCATTAACTCATTAATTGGAATGTGGGGAGTTCGCCTTTTACCTGCAACCCTACTCATCTTGGTCTTTGGATTCGGTCTTGAAGCAGCGTGGAGTTGTATGGTTGCCGATCTGGTTGTCCGGGGATTGCTCAATTATCGTCGTTACCGTAAAGGCACTTGGATCGATACCTGGCGAGGATAACCCTATTTCC
>JAQVOO010000045.1 GCA_028702575.1 Sphaerochaetaceae bacterium | reverse complement strand
ATGATCTGTAACCGAGTAACTATCTTACCCTCTGCAACTCCTTTTTTTTCAAAATGATGATGTAATGGGGCCATGGCAAATATTTTTCTTTTAAATACGCGAATCGCTAGTATCTGCAGAAACGAAGAGAGGCATTCAACGATATAGACTACAGAAGCAACGAGTGCGATGAGTTCCACTTTCATTAATAATGCAGAAATCGCCAGAACTGCCCCAATAGCATGGCTCCCTGTGTCTCCCATAAACACCTGTGCTTTGGGGCCATTATACCAAAGGAAACCCAACAGCCCGCCTAACGAGGCAGCAAGGATCACCAGCACATGCATCCCACCAGAGTTGATTGAATCTTGAACCAGCGTGAAATGTAGACCAGAACCAAACAGGCCAGCTATAATCGCCAATAAGAACAAGGGGCCAAAAGCTACTTGGGTAGCTAATCCATCTAAACCATCTGTTATATTGACCGCATTAATAAAGGTCACCATGTATAACAAAAAAGCAATTGGGTACCAAAGCCCGATATCCCACGTCAGTGAAGGGATCCATGGATGACTGATAACAGTCGACTGCAAACCTGATATACGACTTTGCAACCACAAAATGAGAGCCGCTACTAAGATCTGCATAGCCAGTTTTCGCGAGGTACGTAACCCAATAGATTCTTTACGTACCAGTTTTGTTACATCATCAATAAAACCAACTACAGCAAATGCTACCATCGTTATAAGGGGAATAAAGGTATAAGGATGACTGAGATCACCAAAAACGAGTACGGAAATAGTAATGCCAATAATAAAAAAGATTCCACCGGCAGTTGGTGTCCCCACTTTTTGAAGATGACTACGAGGCACATCGGGATTGATTGGTTGGCTCAAATTAAACATTCGAGATAATTTGATATAAAAATATCCAAGGAGTACAGAGATGCCACAAGATAACAATAAGGCAAGTAATGCGTTAAGTACTTCCATACTATACATTCTGAACTCCTTTTTTACGCAATAGAGGTTAAAACGGGGATGAGCCGTTCCATTGCCATCGCTCGAGAACCTTTGAGTAAAATAAGATCTCCTTTATGTGTATCCGTAATCATGCGCTTTTGCAGTTCGTCATAATCATCGGTAAAAAATACATTTTTGGTGAATCCCATTTTCCGCATCTCCATCCAAGCTTTTTCCATCTCTTTCCCGTACAAATAGACATCATCTAAATTAGCGGCAAGAAGCTTGTGGGCAACATGCACATGAGCATCTTCGGTAGCAACTCCCAACTCTTTCATAGAACCTAATACCGCTAGCTTGCGACCTTGCCAGGGTAAGGTTGCCATGTAATCTAAAATGGTATTAGTTGAATCGACACTCGAATTATACCAATCTTCAATAACTGTGACCGAGCCGTTAATTATGCGACTTCTTCCAGGAACAGCTGAGAATTGCTCTAAGCCATCCGCAATCTGACTAGTGGTGGCACCCATGACTTGTGCTACAGAAATTGCCGCTATGGCATCCATGAGATTGTGCTTGCCTACTGCATGGAGATGGATTAAGACTCCATTATAGCTAATTTGCCAACCGTGAAGACCTAAAGAGACAATGCGACCTAAACCTTTGGTCCCTACCATGCCATAAGCTCGGGCTTCAATGTTTCTGACTTTTTGAATATAGGGAGTCCAAGCACTGTTTTCAATCATAAATGCTTCTTCAACATCAGGATGGAAAACTTTACTTTTCTCTTTGGCAATAACTTGTGTACTCCCCATTTTCCCAACGTGGGAAAGTCCGATATTAGTAATGAGGGCTACTTCAGGGCGCCAGATATTGAGCATCCGATCCATTTCTCCCACATGATCCACACCCATTTCGAAAATACCAAATTCAGTATCATTTTGAATTTCAAACATGGATATCGGTAGGCCAATTTCAGAATTCATATTGCCAGGAGTCTTGGCAGTTTTCCCTACCAGCGAAAGAATGGAAGCGAGCATCTCTTTTGTTGTTGTTTTCCCACAACTACCGGTTATACCAATCTTTTTAATGCCATTATGCATCTGCACATAAGCAGCTGCCATTCGTTGGAGTGCTTTTAGTGGATCATCTACGACGATTAATATTTTAGGTTGATCACCTAAGCGAGCTTTAATTCGATGGGCATGCCGAGATGCGACTAAAGCAGCAGTTGCTCCTTGCCCAAATGCTTCTAAAATAAAATCATGTCCATCTTGAGCCTGCCCGGCTAAAGCAACAAATAAGGCTCCAGGTTCGACTTGGCGTGAATCTATCGTAATTGAAGAGATACTGGGATATGGTCTTTGCCCAATTATAGTTCCATTGGCTAATTGGGCAATTTTCGCACATTCCATAATCTGCATCCAATTACTCCTCTACCACTACAATTTTGGCATTATCAAAGAGGATCTTCTCAAGTGATAACCCTTTTTGATCGGCCTTTTGGAGTGTTAATTCAGGTAACTGCGCCTGATTTATTTGGGCGGTAAGCATCTGTTTCTGCTCTTCAATCTTAACAATCTGATTATTGATGGCCATTAAACGAATTTCTAGCTCTCTGTTTTGAGCAGCTTGAGCGACAGGGACCAACAACGCTGCAAAAACAGTGATCAACATCACAAGAGCAATACCCTTCTCTTTTAAGCTAATCGAATGAGTTCTGACAATACCTTGGGTATATTCAGTCATGGGTAATCCTCCAGTTTTTCTGCTACGCGTAGTTTTGCACTACGAGAAGGGGGATTTTCCTGGCATTCTTGCTCTGAGGGAACTATCGGCTTTTTGGTCAATATGGTAATAGCGGGCTTTCCGCCACAGGTACAACGCGGAGCCTCTGGAGGGCAAACACAGCCATCAGCTCGTTTACGAAATAAGTGTTTCACCGGACGATCTTCAAGTGAATGAAAACTTATAACGGCAACTCTTCCTTTTGGGCGTAATATTTCAATTGCTCTATCGACTGCCGGAACAATCCGATCCAACTCATTGTTGACTGCAATCCGCAAGGCCTGAAAAGTACGCGTTGCCGGATGGATTCTACCATAGCGATACGAGGCGGGCACAGCCTGGCGAATAATCGCGGCCAATTCATCACTGCGAGTAATGGGTTGTTTATTACGATAGTTACAAATAGCGGAGGCAATCCGTCGACCATATCGTTCTTCACCGTTTGTAAAAATAATGTCGGCAATCTCTTTTTCCCGAAATGTGTTGACAATATCGGCTACCGAAAAAGGGGCTGAGGGATCTAAGCGCATATCGAGATCTTCACTGCGACCAAAGCTAAAACCTCGGCCCGATTCTTCATAATGATAGATGGAAATACCAAGATCGAATAAAATCGCACTCGGTGCTTCTTGATCATACGCTGTTAAATACTCATCAAACCAGGTATTTACTGCCGTAAAGCGTTCTTTAAACGGAGCCAAGCGTTTTTTAGCTTTTTCAATAATATGGGGATCCCGATCCAGTCCAATAACCCGTAAATCGGGATATCTTTCAAGAAATAGAAGCGCATGCCCACCCTCTCCCAACGTACAATCAATCATCAAAGGGTTTTTAGCTGGGGGGCTCAGTTGTTCAAGAACCTCTTGAGCCAGAACAGGATGGTGCATGTATTCCATTAGTTAACTCCTTCTTGCAATAAAGCACTCAAACTCTGCGAGGCAGCAGAGAAAGAAGCTTCGCTATCTGAGAGGAAACGTTCATACGAGTCGACACTCCAAAGTTCTAAATAGATACTAATGCCTAACATGATTGATTCTTCGCGTAAGGTTAGTCCCACACTTTCACGTAATTGGGGAGGAATTAAGAGTCTTCCTGATTTATCGATATCACACTCCATGGCAGGAGCAATGATACGCCGTTGTAATAATCTTAAGTTAGCATCAAACATGGCCCCAGGGCCGTCCATAATTTTAGCCCTGATATTCTCAAAATAGGGGGGAAGCATTATCCACAGGCAAGGATCCACAGCCCGGGTAATGATAAGTGATGTGTGTTCACCTAGCGCCGCACGGAGCTTGGCAGGAATGAGAATTCGCCCTTTTTCATCAATTGTATTGCGATATTCACCCGTTAACATAGTCTGCTTCCCTTAAAAAGTAGAAATATATGGGTATATTTACCACTCTCTACCACAAACTATACCCTTTCCCCCACCACTAAACAACCAATAAAGAGCTAGTTTAATCCTCCTTCTCTTTATAATATCAAGAAGTACTATACATCTGTTCGGTACAACCCTCTTATTATTTACAATAATATCTAAATCTGTCAGATTAAAATCATATTTTTCACAGTTGTGAAATTGGAGAAAAATGGGTATTGTAATCGAAGGAGTCCGAAATGGTTGAGAAAAAGATTATAGAGCAATACTATGGGCGACGATCTGCAAAGGGTGGATATGACTGGATTGTTCGTATTAACGATGAGGGGTGTTTCATAACAGACCCCATAGAGGATTGGGAAAAAGATAACGATTATCGCGATGAAGCTCAATCAAATCCCGTTTTGTATGATCAGTTAGAACCAGAAGAAGCTAACAAGATCCTCACTCAATGGGGAAGAGACCTCTTTTAAGAGGCCCCTCTTTGTGAAACATTACCCGTTATATCTATTACGGTCGCTGTGAGGATTAAATATATTGTAATCAATATCGGGGAAAACACTATTTCGCTTTTCGGCTTTAACTAACCATTCAGTATTAACTGCATTTTTGCACATATTCTCATAAACAACATTAAAGTTGCCCAGATGATCGCGAATGCGTGATTCTGCGTAGGTCGTAAAGGTGTCATTATGCATAATGAAAGGCCAATCGGACGACATTGCTAGCAATACTTCCCGCGCCGCCTGATTCAAAAAGCGTTGTTTTAAAGAGGTTTGATTGGGGAATCGAATTGCAAGTTCTTCCATCCGCTCTATAGCCTTGTGTACATGACGGTAAATCCAGACGTTTGAGCCATTGACCCATACGTCGGCATAGCCACCCGCGCCCCAGCTCGATAAAGCGGGTTGCAAGACTTGGGCTTCAGGATTACGTTCCATATAATCAAGCTGTGTCTCAAATACAATATCGTCTGTTTGAGCAACTTTTCTTATAACTGATTCTAGCCAGTCAATCCCTTCAAACCACCAGTGACCAAACAATTCAGTATCGAATGCGAGCGTATAAAAAGGTGGACGATCGAGGATCTTATTGATGTCTTTTCCTTTTTTACGGATCTCATAGAGAAAATTTTTGGTATGGTCAGCCACCTTACGAGCCGCTAATTCAGGCTTATAAAGGACTTTGTCTGGTCCCTTACCAGTAATTGCATGATATTTGAATCCGGTAAACACGCGTACTTCAGGTTCATGGATGTAAGGTTTAATATAATCCATTGGCAAATCATACCCAATATCACGGTAGAATTCGCGGTATTCAGGATCAGTAGGATACCCCTCTACATTAGACCAAACAAGATTAGTCAGATGGAAATCTCTAGCAAAGCCAAAGACACCATTCGGGCATACAACAGGAGCATAATTGCCCCGTTTAACCGGCTCCTCGGCTAAAACAAGGGCTTGAGCCGATAACTGGAAAAAAGCAAGTTCTTCATCTTTTAAATAATCTTCCAACCCGGGAAAATAGCCACACTCTGGAACCCAAAATCCTTTGGGACGACATTTGAAATGATTAATGTGGGATTGTACAGCGAGCTCTATCTGGGCTCCGACTGTCGATGGATATTGACTAAATAGAGGGAGAAATGCGTGAGTCGCGGAAGTAGTAATCAGATCGATATGACCCGATTCCTCCAAATCTCTAAACCCAATTAGAATATTACAATGATATAGTTCAAAATAATCTTCTAAGTTTTTATTAATAGCTTCAAGATACATGGTAGCTAAAGGGAGACTCTCTGGGTCTTCTACACCGCAGCGAACTACTTCCTTCTCCCCTAATTCTTGATGCAATTTAAGATAGTTCGTAAACCTTCCCTGGAGAATAGGGTCTGTCAGCATCGAACAAAGTGTTGGTGAAAAAGACATAGTAATCCGGAAGGGAATTCCTTCATCTCTAAGGTTGTTCAACATCCTCAGCAATGGCAAATAAGTTTCGCTAATAGCTTCAAACAACCAATCTTCTTCAAGAAACCGGGGATATTCGGGGTGACGGACATAGGGCATATGTGCGTTAAGGATCAAACCAATTGAACTACGATTCAACATCAACCTTCCATCCTTTTATCAAGTTTTTTAATCACTTCCTGCAATAATGGATTATCAATCATAATGCCCCCTTTCGTGACAAGAGAGGAGAACAATAGGGTAAATAAATCATCATTGGTTTGTAATTCTTCGGTATGTGTCAAGAAGTAACTCTGAGGAGTCTGGACACTGTTTGATTGACAGAGCAATCCATCATTCCCTTTATCATCCCGATAGTAGAGTGAGACTAGATACGAGTATCCCTGCTCAGGTAAATTAATATTCCAACTGGAATCTTCTTTGCTTATAGCGATATCATAACTATCTATTTCACGTGTTTGATCACCTATTTCAACTATACTAGAACGGAGGAAAAAGGTAAAAGAATCACACGATGACTCAAGTTTTTGCAAATCCGTAGGACAGACACTCCAATAGGCATGGGCCCAATAAGGATCTTTGAGCAAAAGGTGGATACGGGTTTCGGCATACTCGTTCGGCAGTGGTTGCACACCCGGTAAAGGCCCTACTACTTGTTCACTGTCGTGTTCCACCAGAGTATTCATGAACCGAGGTTGTGTAGAGGGAGAAAAGGCGATTCCTTCTCCAAAAATACTACTTGCCCGCTCTTCATACAACTCTTTAAGCGTATCCAACAAATCTTCTCGGTCCATCACCGCAGCATCATCCAGTCCTTGTTTAATTGCAACATAGCGTAATTCGCTGAGAGACAAGGCATCAATGTTCTGTGTGATCATGCAATAACACTCCCTAGTTCAAGAATTTATAACTCGTAAACAACCAAGTTAAGTAATCGTAGAGAAATTGCAATATTTAGTCAACACAACACCTGACAACAAGGCCTTACCCCTATTACATGTATCACTAATTCTGTGATATGATGCAGAAATGAAAATGGATATAAAAACACCCACTAATTTGATACTTCACGGACATTTTTACCAACCACCGCGAGAAAATCCCTTAGTCGATATTATCCCAAAACAAGCATCGGCTAAACCCTATACTGACTGGAATGAGCGAATCTTTGACGATTGTTATCGTGCTAATGCCTATAGCCGTTATTTAGATGGTTATGGTCAGATCCGAGAAATCGTAAATAATTATGAATATATCTCCTTTAATTTTGGTCCAACTTTATTAAAGTGGATTGCATCTTACCATCCACAAGCTTACACCCAGATTATCGAAGCCGACCAAAAGAGCTTGGATCGCCTCGGCCACGGAAATGCGATTGCGCAAGCTTTTAATCACACAATCTTGCCATTGGCCACACCAGATGACATGAAAACCCAAATTTTGTGGGGCATCGAGGATTTCAAACAAAGATTCCAGCGTGACCCCGAAGGGATGTGGCTACCTGAAACTGCAATAAATCTCCATGTCATAGATATGTTAGCAGAATTGGGTATTAGCTTTGTTATTCTTTCCCCCTGGCAATGTAAAGCGATTGAAACAGACTCAAATTCAACCAAGCTCATGCAAGGAGATACCGTCCCTTATTGGGAGCCCTTTATTATTACAGGAGCTCAGGGAGGTTCTCTTGCGGCCTTCTTCTATCAAGGAAGTTTGGCCTCATCCATTAGTTTTGGCCATATGTTACGCGATGCTGATGCAATGTATCGGACATTACTTGATATTAAAAAACAGGATAACCAGCCCCTCCTCCACACCGCGACCGATGGTGAAATATATGGCCACCACGAACCTTTTGGGGATATGGCATTAGCGGCGTTAATCCGGAAAGTACATGAGGGAGATGCCTTCCAATTCACCAATTATGCAACTTATTTAGCCTCTAACCCACCACGCTTTAAGGCCTACTTACACGATGGAGAAGAGGGTAAAGGGACGAGCTGGAGTTGCTCACATGGAGTATCACGCTGGTATAAAGATTGTGGCTGTCAAACCGGTGGCGAACCTAATTGGAACCAACGGTGGCGCACTCCCTTGCGAGAAGCTTTTGATCTATTGGGGACAGAGATAGATCGTATTTATCAGCAAAAAATAAAAGAGATGTTCAACGATTGCGTTGATCCGCAAGAACTACTCAATTCATACAGTGCGGTTATAGGTAACTTTATCGAGATTGAAAAGTTTATTGAGGGGTGGGAAAAACAGTCAAATTGTACGGTTAATGACCACAGAGCGCTTGCTGAACTGTTAGAAGGACAACGTTTCAAACACTATATATTCACCTCTTGTGGCTGGTTTTTTAGCGACTTAGGTGGTATTGAACCAAAACAAAACATCCATTACGCCATCAGAGCTATCGAATTATATAAAAGATTTTCCGAAAAAGACTTATTGGAGATGATTCTTCCAATTCTCAATCAAGCAAAAAGCAATAAGCGTAACGAAGGAAGTGGCAAAACTATCGCCAAATCCTTTATAAATGGAATTGGTGGAGAAGCTGAAGCTGGCGCTTATTTTCTTATGAATCAAGTTTTTGCAAAACCAGAGGATATAAAGATCTCTTATGGTAAGTACCGAGTGCTAGCTTTTGATGATAAAGGAGACAACGCTTATACTCTTGAACTATTGGATGTCAATACACTCCGACAAGATAGTATTCATATGCAGGTCGAAGCAACCATTGATAGTGGCTATAGCGTCGCTATGCGCATCTTAGATCATCACATGAAACATACCGTTAAGCATACCTTCTCAACTGCAGAAATCCCGCCAAGGATGTTAGATGAAGTATATACTTGGATTGATCACTCGCTGAGTCGAATTACCGATGAGGAGTTCCAAAGGATAGCCACTGACATTCGACACTACTCCCTGCTCGTCAAAAATACTCGTTCATCGCCTTCTGATACGTTGTACATTGAAAATATGGGAACTTGTTTACGGGCCTTACGTTCATTATTCACCACTCCCAATACCCTCCCTTGGGAGAGTAAGCGGGAGAGCATTTCACATCTCTTATCGTTTATTAATCATAAAGGGCGCCAGTATGAACAACTTATCGTCCGAAAAATATTTTCCATGGAAATTGATCGGATCGCTTCCCAAATCCATCTGGTGGGTTTTTCGTATGAAAAAGGTTCTTATCTACTAGCAGTGTTGCAGGTTGCCCAGGAAAACGGGATCCAGCCGAGCATAACCTTGGCTCAAGAAGCCTTGCACTCCCATATCGTAGGATCAAAACGTTACCAGCATACTACCCCACTAACGCAAACGTTGATTCACAATTTGCAATTAGCGTTGAATTTTTCAACTGAGATAAAGTTGTTAGATTAGATCGTTAGTAAGGATTGGGCATGGGCCAACGCTTTTTCATCCTCTTTATCCCCACTAAGCATGCGGGCAATTTCTTGTATCCTAAACTCTTTTTCTGCAATTTTAAGATGGGTATAGGTTCGCCCCTCACTAAATTCTTTCAGGACGACAAAGTGACGACGAGCTTTAGAAGCAATCGAGGCCAAGTGGGTAATAACGATAACCTGTCGACTTTGGGCTAATTCTGCCATTTGTTCTCCTACTGCAATAGCTACGGCGCCCCCTATTCCAGCATCAACTTCATCAAACACCAGAGTTTCAATATCATCAGCTTCGGCTAAGACAGTTTTAATTGCTAACATCACCCGAGAGAGTTCTCCTCCCGAAGCGATCTCTTTTAAACTGCGCAGCGGCTCCCCTAAATTAGCTGAAAACAAGAAGTCGATCTGGTCAGAACCGTGGATAGTCCGCGGCCTTTCTTGGATGGCAATTGAAAAAACAACATGGGGCATGCCTAAATGGGTAAGGCGCTGACCAATTTGGCTCTCCAATTGAAGGGCAGCAGTTTTTCGTTTTTGGGTTATTTGCAGACTAGCTTGTATGACACGTTCTTCCAATTGGATGATTTCTTGGGTTATGTGGTGTAACTGTTCATCCCCGGCTTCACTAGCATTGAGTTTTTCTGTTACTGAGTCACGAAAAGCTAAGATATCATCGAGGGTTGGGCCATACTTTTTTTTCAACCGTTGGATTTGGGCCAGACGCGCTTGTAACGCATCCAGGCGCTCTTGTGAAAAACTCATCAAAGAGAGCTTATCGCGAACTGATTCACTAATATCTTGTGTTTCTACATAGAGGTTTTCAAGGCGTTCACCCATTTCAAGTAAAGAGGTGTCGGCTTTTGCAGCTCGTCTACATGCCTGTAAAGCTGAAGCAAGAGCTGTTATCGCTCCTTCTCCTCCACTGCTTCTTAAACTTTCATGGATTATCTCAAGATTTTCATGAATCGTTTCAAATTGGCTTAGCACCTTTATTTCAGCTTCTAATTGATCATCTTCATCCTTTTTCAGCTGGGCCCTCTCTAATTCTTCAGCGACAAATTTTAGATAATCAGCTTCTTTTTGCGCTTGCACAAGTGTCTGCTCTATTTCCAATTTTTGTTGCAAGAGGTCTTCCAGTTTTTTATAGATTTGACCATATTCTGTTAACAAAGGAGCTAATTCCCCGTAGCTATCTAAGACTCTTCTTTGTCGATCACTGTGTAATAGGGATTGATGTTCATGTTGACCATGGATATCGAACAAAGCTCTAGAAATGAACATTAAATCGGCTTTTGTCATCGGGACAGACTGTACATACATAGCACCCCGGCCACTTTGTTTGACAATTCTATGCAGGAGCAACGAGCCATCGTCTAGTGCAATACCACGTTCTTCTAACCATGCAATAATTGGATTGTCAGGATCGATGGTGATAACCGCTGTTACAGAAGCCTCTTGAGCTCCTAAACGAACCAACGAGCTATCGGCTTTTTCTCCCAGCAATATGGATAGTGCTCCTAAGATAATTGATTTACCAGCCCCAGTTTCTCCTGTTAATACGTTGAATCCTGGCATGAAATCGATATGTATGTCTTCAATTAAAGCCAAGTTACGAATGTCCAGACTTTCAAGCATGCATACCTCCAGACCAATTCAATTTATCACGGATGACTTCATAATAATTACGTTTGGGAGAAGCGACCAAGAGGGCTTTAGAGCGAGCTTTTTCTACTACTACAACATCCCCTTCTTGCAGTAGAAAGAGTACTTGCCCATCAATTGTAACTGAAATTTGGGTGTTTTGATCTTCCCGTACCCTAATCGTTACAACATCTTCTCCGGTAATGACCAAGGGGCGGTTAGAAAGGGTAAAAGGACAAATCGGATTGACAATAAGGGCATCTAAATCGACGTCTAAAATAGGGCCTCCTGCGGCAAGGCTATAAGCGGTCGAACCTGTTGGAGTCGATACAATAATACCATCACTACGAATTTTTCCAGCGTGGGTCCCGTTTATAAACAAATCTAACGTTACCATTTTCGAGATACCAGAAGCTGCCACTGTCATTTCATTCAAGCCGTGGGCCATAAAGATTTTTTCGCCGTCACGTAGAACAGAGATGCGCACCATAAGACGACGAGATACTGGAGCCACTCCCGCTTCATACGATTCAAAAGCTTCCTTCCACTCATCTTTACACACTTCAGTAATAAATCCAAAAGTACCTAAGTTTACAGCTAGCATCGGAATTCCATAAGCATGCAGTAAACGGGCACACGATAAAACTGTACCATCGCCCCCTAAACAAATCGCAAGGTTAGTCTCTTCATGTAATGTTATAGTCTCTTCATCTGCAAAGATATAATGAATATCGTGTGGAATCTGACGTTCTAGTAAGTATGCATGAATTTCATTGACGACACTCTTTGCCTCAGCTTTGTGTTTATTAGCCAATATTACGATTCGTTTCAAAGGTTTTACCCGATTTAACATGCAAAATTCTCCTATGGCAGATGTGCGAGTACTTTTTCAATTTGTACAATCTGCTGGTTCGTCAAAAATGGATAGAGGGGAAACCGAAGCGCCCGGGTGACACACGCTATGGCATGTGGATACAAGTCGAATCGGTCAAGATTATCCTTTATAACAGCTTGAGAAAAAGCCAAAACTGTATCTACTTCATGACGTAGACAAAATTGTTGAGCAAGCGTTGGTTTGGCATCGAGTAGAGCGACAAAGCCATAGCCATTACTAGCATAGTCGATATCCTTAATCCCAAACAATGTGTGTTTAGTCTTCATAAGAGAGAACCGATACCGATCAAAAATTGCTTTACGTTTTTGTATATTCTTCTCAATTTGTAGTAATTGTACCACACCAAGGGCTGCATTCATATCGGGTAGCGTAGTATAAGGCAACTGCGGCTCCAATAAAAAAGCCATTTTCTTAGCTAGTTCATCATCTTGCGTCATGAGCGCTGCTCCTCCAGCTGTAGAGACCAACCCACTCCCTTCAAAAGCACAGATGATAATGTTCTTGGGATTTCCGGCTGATTGCTCTTCAAATGAACTGCCAAGACTTTCAGTAATATCTTCAATTATGGGCAGTGAACACTCTTGCCACACATCATAATCGGGCATGTTGCCATAGGGTTCATAGAGGATAAGCGCTGAAAGGGTTGGAGAAGCACGATTTATTACATCATGATAGGAAAGATTACCTGTTTCGGGATTGATATCAAAAATTTCAACAGAATGTCCAAGCGAGATAATAACCGAACTATACATCACAGGAGAGAGAGCTGAAATACCAATAGTTGATCCAGCGGGTAAATCGAGACTCAATAGAGCTATGCGCAAAGCCTGCACTAAATCTCGTAATGCGAGGGCATATCCTGATAGCCCTACTGTTTTTTGAAATAACTCAATAAAGGCTTGTGTGTGTTCTCCAGGCCCGATTTGTTCATCAGCCATAGTTTGTAACACTGCAGTCATATCTTTACGACGTAATGTTGGTTTATCAATTGGTATGATCATGATGATAGGATAAGAAAGAAGTAAAGGTTACGCAAGTAGATTCGTTGCAATAGTTATGCTAGTTAGTCAAAAATAAAAAAAGGCCCGGCAGCGACCTACTCTCCCGCCAAAAGGCAGTACCATCGGCGCAAGAGGGCTTGACTACCGTGTTCGAGATGGGAACGGGTATGACACCTCTGCTATGGCCACCGGGCCAACATTCCTTATGTCACCCGCGC